>JAOUFU010000178.1 GCA_029858035.1 Phycisphaerae bacterium | reverse complement strand
CCCGATTTCTACTCGGAATATATCCAGGCTAATCTCCTAGCACTCAAGCTGTAAACATACAAATCAGTGGTCAGTCGGCTATATTTGGGTTTGTTGCTTATGAAGTGGGCTATTGTAAGTCGCAGAGCCTGCACAGGCCCAGTTACAAAATGCTTCAGAGCTGTTTGATCAGGATGTGGGGAGAAGAATCTGTATCACAACTCTTTCCGGACAGCCTGGATTAGCCCTTTTATATAACCAAAGGAAAACGCAAGACCCTGGTGTCCGCCTGGATCGCTTGTGTGTGTCGGTACGTGGTCGGGCATGACCATTCCGGAATATCCCACTTCATGCAGAGTGCGTATTATGTGGGGCATATCAAGATCACCCTCATCGGGATACACCTCCTGAAAGTTATTCTTTTTGCCCCGAATGTTTCGAAAATGGACATTGAAGATTTTCTTCCTATTACCAAAGTACCGAATCACATCGAAGATCTCTTCCGAAGGATTTTGCAGGTTGCTTGCGATTGTACCCACGCAAAAGTTGAGTCCGTGGTATGGACTGGCCGCAGTTTCAACGAATCGCTTCAAACCTTCCACACTTCCTAACACTCGCTCCACACCTCGATAACCGCCGGGCGGAACGCCGGGATCGTGAGGATGACAAGCCATCTTGACTCTGTATTTCGTAGCAACTGGGATTACACGTTCCAAAAAGCAGGTAATCCGCTCCCAGAAAAGCTCTGCCGGATATCTTCCTGCTCGCGTCATAGACTTGTTTGAGGCGGCCTTCTCATATTCCCAGCTACTGTAGAGAGACCCTCCACGACCGGGAGTGGTTCCTGTTCGGAGGACATCCAACAAAGTCATGTTATATTTTATTGCCGGTATGCCCGCCTTTGCTGCCAGTCGGACCTGATTACAAGTCTGTTCAATCTGGCTGTCGCGGTGTGCCTTATCGCCTTGCAAACCAACGGACCTGGGCATCCCAATCGGTACCATATCAAGCGTGATCCCATTGGCGGCACATCGCTCCTTCAACTCCATCAGTCCTTCTGACGTCCATTTCTCTGTCGTTCCGCAAACATGGTTGACACCACAGCGTTTATAGAATTGAAGCATATCGGGCGTACAGCGATTCTGCGTTCCAACATACATGTGCGTTTTCCCTCCCTCTGAAGAGCTTTTAGAATTCGGAAGTATTTTCGCCCGTTTGCCTATACCCAGAGGACCTGCCGATGCAAGGATTGCCGGCCCCGCAGCATGAATGAAGTGTCTTCTCGTCAACATCTGATATCTCCTGATGAATAATTGTCATATTATTTGCACAGATCCATTATATCAGAGATGATTCTTATGCGAAATCCATCTGATTTTGGAACTGCCTCAGCACAGAGATACTACAGAGGTTTTTGGGAATGGTGAAAGGATCAATTGTAGAAGCTTAGAGAAATCAACACTATGCGGTAGATTCCGACTTATCTTGTTTGTAACATGTCGGGTTTTATAACATTTTTCTTTTGACAAGAACCAGTGTCAACTGAGCCACCATGAATGACCGGCCATCCTTTAGCCTGGTCGTTAATATGGTTATTTATAAAAGCCTCAGTTTCACGTTTGGCCTTGTGGCTTATCCTGGTTACATCCTGTGAATCCATGGCTTTGGACCTCTTTCTATTCATGTTACTCATTATGAGCAGTTATTTCATTCATATATATAGACGTTAGTTTCAGCGTTTTAGTTACAAAATTTTAAAAATTTTTTAAGATTTTTTTGGGATTATGACAACACGGTCTCAAAATCGTCTTTTTTGTATTTATAAAGCTGCCTTGATTATTTCCGGCTAAAAGCCGTAAACTATTCTTAGCTGCTCATTTGTAGGCATGTTTGGGTACAATTCATTCCTTGGGCCTACAAATCCGGGGCCGCTTCTGCGAAGGCTTACAGACGTCTGGGAGCCGTTGGAGTTGGTGATCCAGACTGTGACCGTTGTCGGCTCGACTACTATTTCGGGCCTGGTAACCGTGACTGTCGGGACCAGATTTATTGCAATGTGCCTTGTGCTGGGCCGTCTTATAACAACGTTATGGTGGTGTGGCCGTTTCTTCAAAAATGTACGATGATAAATGTGGTTAAATACATTTTTTTTGTAAAACGGGCGACCATAAACCCCTGGGGTAATAGGCCGGGCAATACGATCTCCGACACTGGTGGATGACCGAAGTATAAATGTTCCACCCAATGCCTGACCGAAGCAAGCCGGCAGAACGGTTCCAACGATACTTATCAGAATGATTTTCTTGCTAAACATTGTATTTTCCTTTCCTTGATTGGTTGTCGCCTGCACAATGATTTCCCGGTTACATCGAAATTCACTATTTGTCATTACGTTTATATTTTGCAAAGCTACACAAGCCTGGCAACTTCGAGCATTTCTTGTTGCCTTCCACTTAGATAAGGCACGTTACAGGCCATGAGATAACATCTTTTTTGAAGTTTTATAAAATGACGAGATATTTACCATTCAAAAGAGGAATGTATAAGTCAAAAATACGCTCTCATGTATGAACTGGGGCTTGTTCCGGCGCCCTTGAGTGCGAATTGGGTTCTTCACTGCCTGATAGAATACAACTACCCGCTGAAAGAAACAAGGCTCAACACAGAGATGCCGGAACGATGTTTAGACGGAATCGGCCTGCAGCTTAGGTGGGTCCTATGCCTCAGTGTTCGTATTGTGTATAGATAGTCTTGAAGCTTATTGGTTAAGGTCGTTGTCTTTCCAATATTTGGTGCCGGCAACCGTCGCTTGAAGTGCCAAACCCGATTCTGTCATAGAATAGGCCTCAATATCTGCACCAATCGCACCTTCACCGCTCAATTCCCCGCCTGACTGGCCTGCCTTTGCCGCGGCATCGGCGTGACCACCAAATTCCCAGCCGCTCGTGACGAATTTTTGCATGGTTTCTTTGGATTTAAAAATCAATACTTGTCGATAGTCTTTAGCCCCCAGTCCAAGACCGACACCTCCCAATGCCATTTTCATATATGTTCGTTTATCTGTGGCGTTATCAACAACAACACCATATCCACCACCTGCGCTTACCAGGATTAAATTCACATTGGCATTGGAAAAAACTCCATAACCGGCGGCTTTCTTGATTTTGTCTTTTGTCGCAGGTTGTTCTTTGTAGAGCCTTTCAAGGGTTTCTGTTTCCATATTACCAATGATTTGATGTCTTTCAACAACTGAGAGCTTCGAGCTTGGGCCACAGCCCGGGACCAGAGAAAGTATTGTGACAGCCAGCAAGAAATAAAAGATTGTCTTTTGCATGTTTTTAGCCTCCATAAAAATAGTAGCTGTGGTTATTTCTTAACTGATACAAAACTCATAATTTTCCATTGTAGTATTTATAATAAGCTCCAAAGAAAATTTCAAGACTTGAAATCAGTAAAAAATTCTTATTTCTTCGGCGAAAATACCTGTATCCGCATCCCGTCACCTTCGGCAACATAGATATTACCCTTCTTGTCAACAGTTATCGAATGCGCCATCTTAAACTCGCCGGCACCGTCGCCGGTCTTGCCGAATACCGAAATCACCTTGCCCTTGTCGTCGGTAACATAAACATTGTTCGACTGACCATCGGTAATATACACCCTCATCCGGTTATCAATGTAAAGCCCGAAAGCTTTGCCCACGTGCTTCCACTGGTCAAGAAAGTTACCATCGGCGTCAAAAATCTGCACCCTTTCATTTTCACGGTCGGCAATGAAGACTCTGCCCTTTTTGTCGATTGCGATATTATGCACAAGGTTAAACTTGCCCGGGCCGTCTCCCTTGGTACCCCAGCTATGCTTAAACTTGCCGTCCGAACTGAACCGCATTACCCTGTTGTTGGCATAACCATCCGAAACATAAATATCGCCATTAGGCCCGATAGCGATATCCGAGGGCATATTAAACTCGTTCTCCCCCAGCCCGCTCATACCATCGGTTCCCAGCGTCCTCAGGAGCTTTCCATCCAGTGTGAACTGCATAACAATGTGCCGTTCCCTGTCCGTAACCCAGACCTTATCATCAATCACCCTAAGCCCATGTTTACTGACAAATCCCTGGCCCCACAAATCAACAACCTTGCCATCCATATCAAAAACCAGCACGCCCTTATCTCCTTTACCGGCCGTCGCATATACCCTCCCGTTGCTGTCGATCCCGATACCCAGTATTTTGTCCAGTTCCATTCCCGTGCTCTCCGCGTCCCAAATCGCAACCGGCTCATACATATATGCCTCCTTTGCTTTATAAGCGGTCTCCGATTGACACCCCGTCAAACATAAAACCGCCGGAACAGAAGCCATCATAAGAAAAACAATGTTTCTTTTCCGTCCACTCATCGAAATCCCCTTATCAAACAAAATTCCAATCCATAAATCTTCATCGCGGGGTCATTTTCAGCGCCGGACAGAATACCACAATTTCTCACGGTAGCAAGTGGAAAAATATAACAGGAGCCAGAGGAAATCTATATCCTGCTTTATAATACTTGAAATGTTTACTTGATATTTATTTGTTGTTCGCTGTTTATTGACAGACCGCTCGCAAAAGTGCCGCAATTTCCTCCCTATCATGCTGTTCGGCAAGGTCCAAGGGTGTTAACCCGCCTTTGTTTGTCGCGTTACAGGCTGCTCCTTTGGAAACCAGCAATTCCACCATTGTGTATCGGCCCCGCTCAACCGCACTGTGAAGCGGGGTTGTCCCATATTCTATCGAGGTATTTATATCCGCACCTTTGTCAATCAGCCACTCGACAACATCCGTGTGTCCCATGAAGACCGCGATATGTAGGGGGGTATATTCATTCTTTGCTTTCGTATCTATTTCTGCACCGTTTTCGTGAAGCAGTTGGAGAACGGCCCTTTTCCCGGCACCCGCTGCGGTGAAGACAAGCTCTGCACCAGTTGCTCTCATATCAAAATCCCATGCAATAAAAATCTCGACTATATCTTTGTGTCCGTTGCGAACAGCATTGTGCATAGCTGTCGAGCCCCAGTGATTATGCACGTTCATATTAGCTCCGTTCGCCAGAAGGACCTCTACGACATTTTTCCTACCCGCTCGTGCAGCTTCCATAAGAGCGGTAATACTATTTCCCCCTTTGCAATTAATGTCGCTCCCATCTGCAATCAGGGCCTCGGCAATCTCACCTGTCACCGCTAAGTGCAGGGGTGTTCTTCCGAGCATATCCTTGGCGTTTACATCGGCTCCCCCGCCGATAAGGTCAAGCAAAGTCTCCAGACGGCCAAGCATCGCCGCACTGTGAAGTGATGGCTTGACACCGTTTGCGAGCAGCTCCCTTACCACATCTGGCCGGCTACCTCTAATGGCGTAATCAAGAGGATTTTTCCCATTTTCATCCTGCATCCTCACATCTGCCCCGTATGCCATGAGTACCCGAGCAGTCTTGCCGTTTCTGACAAAATTCAAAGGCGTTTTGTCTCTGTATGTTTTAGCATTGACATCCGCACTCTCTATGAGCAATAGCTCCACTATTTCTTTGTGTCCCCCACGAGCCGCCTCATGCAGTGCCGTTCCCCTCATTATCATATCACCGAAAATGCTCTTGTAATTTATATCCGCCCCATTGGCCATCAATAGTCTCACAACATCTACATGCCCATTGTAAGCCGCACAATGCAGAGGTGTACCCACAACAATACAGTGCGCATCGGTCCGGTCCATATTCGGATCAGCGCCGTTAGCCAATAGCATCTCCGCTACCCTTTTATGCCCCCGCGTTGCCGCCCAGTGTAGCGGAGTAAGGCCGTGGTCTAACTCCCCATTCGCATTGGTTCCGCCCGCCAATAGTTCATGGACCTTCTCCACGTCACCACTGTATGAAGCCCTCTTCAGCGGCGTCCACGGACTCATTATCCCCGCTGCGCTCTGTGCCAAAGCCAGCATCGCCAGAAAGATCAGCCTGATACTAAAATCTCTTTTGTCCATATTGCACCTCTTGTACTTAACTTCCTATGTTCATATCTTAAATTGCGCACAGAGCCAAAAAGTTACACACGAATTTTTGAACTGGAATTTTTAACCTAAGGGAAGCAGTCAGAAAAGAAACAACATGGTTTTATAAGATGCTTTTAGCGCGATGATATTCCATTAAAACACCATGCTCGCCGCGTCCTTAACCGCCTTTTACATATATGCCTTGCGGGTGTGTGGGGAAAGTATAGGCTTACCGTTTCTTGGATATATTATCAATTTTCTCAGTCAGATCGACGATGCGGCACTCAATCTCCAGCAGTTTCTCCCTGCTCCGGAAGTCCAAACGATTAAGACCCGCAAGGACCACGCAGAGTCCTATCGTATTGACCAGGAAGAATCCCACCATGGCCAGTTGTGTACCCAGAATGGGCAAATCAGAAATATCCCTGCGACTCAACGGTATGATCCAGATTAGCATGAACGCGACGACCGTGAAAAAGCATAGGGCCAATGCGATGCTAATAATTCCCAGACGTTGGGTCCGAAGCCTTAGTTTACCTGTTACGGTGACCCAGCCGGTCAATAGAGTCCAGACAATTGACAAAACGAGAGGTGGTACTGTGAATAATCGCCATACATCTTCTTGTTTCCTTTGTGCCATATTAAAAAATAAAATTGTCGCGCAAATACCAATAACGGCCAATATTGCGAATCCAGCTCTTTGGATTCTACTTAGTTTTTTTTCTAACATTGCTCTTACCTTCCTTTCATATTGCTCTTTGTAAATCGGGCTTGTTTTCTCCATGGCCAGAAGCCTGTCGGTAAATGAGTTGTTTTGCATATTCATCTTCATTTGTCCTCATCAGCTAAGGCGGTTCTCAAGGCTTGTTTGGCATAGAAAAGCCTTGATTTAACAGTCCCAGTGGGAACATTCAAAACCTCACTAATGTCATCAATTGATAACTCTCTCAGGAAAAACAACGTCAAGGCCTCACGGTGCTGCAATGAAATCTTGTCAAGGCCGTAATGAACTTGCTCTGCGTCTTCAAAAACAGAATTTTGCTCCCGTTCTCCAACTGTTATGGAGTTCTCAACTTCTTTCATTAATGACTTCTCAGCATATTTGGCCCTTATGTGGTGCAAGGCTGTCTTCCTGGCAGTACTATACAGCCACACCGGTAATTTACGCGGCTCACGGAGTCTGGGTATGCTCCTTAAGACGCTAATCCATGTTTCCTGGAGGACCTGCCAGGCTTCCTGCTCATTGTTTAGTAGTCTGCGTATGAAATAATACAGCCGTTTTTCCCAGGTCTTAATCAATTCTTCCAGGGCGTCTTTCCGGCCCTGCTGACATCGCAGAACCAACAATTCATAGTAAACTGCCTGTTTTTCCGTCACACGTGTGTTCTCCAGGTTCTAATATAATAGTTGCACAGAAAGGCTGTCAGGTTCAAACAAATTTTCAGGAATATCAAAAATTCGGCATAGTTTTGGCACAGAGATATTGGAGACATGTTTGGGCATTATGATTAATAGAAAATCTTATCCGATATCTCAGTTGTTGATATTTTTAACCGGAATCTACACCACTAATCAAAGAGTTGGAACTCCCAAATTGTCGGACCGTCGGTTGCCTCTATGATGTGTAATCGCACGTGATCGGTTGTTACAGGGTCAAACTTTTTCGAGTAATTGCTGCCGATCCGAGAACCTTCAAATATAGTGTGCCACTGTTCTTTTCGTTTGTACTGTAGCTGGAATTTCCTTATGCGGTCCCAGCCTTCACTGAGGAACAGGGTGTTGAATGTCTTGGGTTCCGGTAAAATCACTTCCAGCCAGGCTTGGGTGAGTCCTGCATCGGTGGCCCATCGAGTGTTCCATTGACCATCCAGTGCCATTTTAGCCGAATATTGTAAGTCTTTGTGAAAAACGTTCGAAGCCCTGGCCTTTGCCCCTTTGATTACTGAAGGGCGATAGCGTGCCGGGGCATCGATGAATTCTTTCAATTCTTTCAGGGCCTTGACCTGGTCATCGGGAATACGGCCGGTCCTGTCCGGAGATACGTTTAAAAGCAGATTGGCGCCTCGCCGAATGCTCTCGGAATAGAGGTAATATAAGTGCCTCGGGGAACGGGCTCTGTCTTCGGGGTGCCAGAACCACATGCCGGTGAGTGTATCGCATACTTCCATGGGGATGTAGTATTTCCTGTCCTGTATGACTTTGATCGGCTGGTGGCCTGATTCCGGCGGCAGGGTGACCTCGCCGTTGGCCAAATCAGAAGGCCAGGCGCCCTCGGAGATCTCGACGCCATCCCTAAAGCTGGCATTCATGATAACCAGGCAGTCGGGGTTCATTTTCTTTACAAGACGATAGAGTTCCCAGCGCTGGTCGGAGGAAAGCTTATGGGGGATGTCGATCCACTGTTCAAAGATGTCAGGATATTTTGTATGGAGTTCGGTAAGGTGCTTTTTTATTTGTTTGAAATACTTCGGCTCGACGGCCGCCTTCCACTGCACACTGTCGCCGCCTTCGTTGTAAATATCGAGAACACAATAGTACAGCCCGTGCTTTATACCTTCGGCCCTACATGCGCGG
>JAOUFU010000095.1 GCA_029858035.1 Phycisphaerae bacterium | reverse complement strand
GGTCAGGACCATAGATAAAAAGGCCTGGGAAATTCAAAAGCTGGTTCCTGATGCGAAGGTTACTATCGCACACGGCCAGATGGCCAAGAGCGCACTTGAAAAGACAATGATCGATTTTGTGATGGGTGAGATTGATGTACTTGTGTGCTCGACAATTATCGAATCGGGCCTGGATATTCCAAATGCAAACACGATTCTTATAAACGATGCGGACAGATTCGGCCTGGCCGAATTGCATCAGCTTCGAGGCAGGGTGGGCAGATACAAACACCGTGCCTATGCCTACATGCTGCTGCCGGCCTCAAGGTCAATTACACCATTGGCTGCAAAACGCTTAAAAGCCATCGAAGAGTATTCGCATTTAGGCGCAGGATTTAGAATTGCCCTGCGGGACTTAGAGATTCGCGGGGCGGGAAATATATTAGGGCCTGAGCAGTCAGGCCATATCCAGACGGTGGGCTATCAAATGTATTGCGAACTGTTGGCCGATGCCGTCCGTAAACTAAAAGACGAGCCGGTTTCACCGATACCGACAGCCGTCATCGATTTGGGTTTTGCTACTTACATCCCGAAAAACTACATACCTGCCGACAGGCACCGGATGGATATGTACCGCAAAATCGCCGTTGCAAGAGGCGCCGAGGATTTGAAACAGATACAAAACGAGCTAACCGACGTATACGGCCCAGTGCCTGAAGAAGTCATGCTTCTGCTGGAATTAGCTGAACTCCGCATCGCAGCAAGCAAACACGACATAAAAAGCATTGTCACAAGTGGAAAAAATGTAGTATTCTCATTTGCTAAAGAGGCAACTGCTCAGGCAAAAACTCTCTTTGCCAATGTGAAAGGTAAAATTAGAATTCCCGACCCAAAAACGGTATACTTACATCTGGCGCCAGGCTATTTCGAACCGAAAACCTTGATAACTTTACTGAGAAAAATTCTGATAATGAAATAATGAGCGAAAAAGAAAATAATTCGCAAAAGCAACGCCCGGAATCATTCAGACCATCAACCGTCTCTCTGGGATTAGCTTTTGGCGCGCTTTTAATGGCTGGATTGTGTGGAGACTTTTTTGCTGGTGCTCCTGCTGCAATAATAGGACTTGCCTTTGGAATAATTGGCCTATATCAATCTAAGAAGAACAAGGAAAAAGCGGTTAATGCTGCCCCATCGATATATGGTATAGTCATAAACTCGCTCTTAATTCTAATGGCTGTGGCCTTCTTTAATAGCCACAACCACATCCATACCCGCGAACACGCCTACCGAATATTGTGTGCTGCGAATTTAAGAGAACTTGGCATAGCAATACATTTCTATGCTAATGACAACAATCAAAACTATCCCTCAGTGAATAATTGGTGCGAATTACTTATTGAATCTAATTATATTCCTGAGAAAGCCCTTGTTTGCAGATCAGGCGAAGAAGCACGATGTCACTACGCAATCAACCTGAATATTAAGCCAAATTCGCCTTACGATGTAGTGCTGTTATTCGAAACTAAAGGCGGCTGGAACCAGTTTGGTGGGCCGGAGATTTTGACATTTGAAAACCATAAAGGGAAAGGGTGCAATGTATTATTCAATGACGGATCTGTCAGATTTGTTAAGCCGCAGGAAGTCGGAGAATTAAAGTGGGGAGTTCAGGAAAGTACAAATGTGACAAATGCTCGGATGCCGGGAAATGATAAGGAATTGGAGTATTGGTTGAAAAACATGGTGTGGTATCATCGATTTACCAATAAAGAAATACGAGCCGCGACGAGGCTGACGGAGAAAGAGATCATCGCGGCGAAGGAGAATTTCAACATTCGGACAGACAATCGGCCGAAGCGAGCAGTAGATGTACCGCTTCTGGTTATGCCCTACCCGGGAGGTCGTCATCCTCGAATAGGATTTCTTGATGGCGCGATTGACCCGCAGCGAGAGACAAAGTTCAGTGTGTTCACGCCGTGGGACGCGAATAGCTATGTCGTAGTGGATGTGCCGGAGGCTATCTGGTCGAATCTCGGCCTGACATATCTGGCACATACCCATATCGACACAATATGGACGAAACAGGGAATCGAGCTGCCGAAGCTGGAATGGAACAGTCGTGCCGATGGGACGCTCGATATTGAAAGAAAGCTGCCGAACGGAATCGCCTTCGGCGTAAAGGTAAAGCCCACAAAAGAGGCGGTGGATATGGAATTATGGCTGAAAAATGGTACAAACCAAAAGCTCAGCGATTTGCGGATACAGAATTGCGTTATGACGAAGATGGCGGCGGGATTTGAACAGCAAACCAACGACAATAAAGTCCTCACTAATCCCTACGTTGCTTGTCGAGATAGTGATGGAAGACGATGGATAATCACTGCGTGGGAGAATTGCAATAATCCGTGGGGAAATGACAAGTGCCCGTGTTTTCATTCCGACCCGAAGTTTCCGGATTTAGAGCCGGGGCAGATGCACCGGCTGCACGGCTGGCTTTCATTCTATGTGGGCACAAACATCAAAGGCGAATTTGGAAGAATAGAAGCAACCGGCTGGCAAAAAAAGTAGGCCGGCAAAGATAAAACCGATAATGTTTAACAAACAGGAGATCCAACAATGAGTAAAAACAGACAAAGCATCTTGATAGCAGCAATCGTACTGTTCACAGCAGGTTTGGGTGTTTCAGCTACTAAAATGCCCAAAACTCTCGAAATCGGTGCGAAGGCACCTGATTTTAATCTTCCCGGCGTGGATGGAAAGATTTATAAACTGGCCACATTTAACAAGGCAAATATTCTTGTCGTCATTTTCACCTGCAACCACTGCCCTACCGCCCAGGCATACGAAGAACGGCTGAAGAAACTGGTTACTGATTACAAAAACAAGGGCGTTGCCGTAGTAGCTATTTCGCCGAACGACCCCAAAGCTGTACGTCTGGATGAGCTGGGCTACTCGGACGTGAGCGATTCGCTCGAAGAAATGAAATTCCGCGCTAAGGACAAAAAGTTCAATTTCCCTTATCTTTACGATGGGGACAAACAAAAAGTGTCCCGTGCTTATGGTCCGGTTTCGACGCCGCACGTTTTTGTCTTCGATAAAGAACGCACACTGCGCTATGTCGGCAGAATCGATGATTCCGAAAAGCCAAAACGCGTCAAATCCCGCGATACGTGTAATGCGATTGAGGCGCTGCTGGCGGGCAAAGAAGTGCCGGTCCAAAAAACCAGGACTTTCGGCTGTTCCATTAAGTGGTCGGACAAACGAGACTCCGTGAAAAAGGCCTTCGAAAACTGGGCAAAGGAGCCCGTCAGCGTAGAAATGATAGATGCAGAGGGAATAAGAAAGCTCGTAAAAAATGACTCTGGGAAATTGAGATTGTTCAACGTGTGGGCTACCTGGTGCGGGCCGTGCGTTATAGAATTCAACGAACTCGTAGCTATAAACCGGATGTACAGGGGACGGGATTTTGAATTGATTACTCTCAGCGGCGATTCACCCGATAGAAAGGACACAGTCCTCTCATTTCTGAAAAAGAAGCAGGCATCCACTAAAAATTACCTCTTCAATTCGGAAAACAAATACGAGATGATGGCAGCAATAGATACATATTCGCCGGGCGGAATTCCATACACGATTCTGGTCAAGCCGGGCGGAGAAGTCATTTATCGCCGGGTGGGGCTGATAAATCCGCTTGAGTTAAAAAAAGTGATCGTAGAATATCTCGGACGCACCTATAAATAGTAAAAACAAAAATATCTAAGCAGGAAAATAATCATGTGGAACAGAACATGTACACATTTGTTTGTATTTATGGCGGTTTTCACTATCTCAGGTTGTGCGGACCAGTTACAAAATAGCAAAGATCGGTCTCCACTGGATGACCTGCCGCCACATATAAAGCGATTAACACACTTCGGCCAGAGGGCGGACTGGTCGCACGACGGCAAGCACATTTTATTTATCGAGAAGACTTTTGGTGATGTATATGAGGTAGAGCTTAAATCGAAGGTTATCCGCCCAATAACGCACCATTACTTCCACGAGGGCTATACACGAGCACTGTACCTGAGCAATGGCGACATTTTGCTTTCAGGCTCTCAACAATTCGACGCGAAGAACCCATGGCCGAGTCGCAGTGAAAAGAACGCCGAATTGTGGGTGCTTAAGAAAGACCTTTCGGAACCGCCTGTCCCTCTGGGCGAGAAATGCTCCGAAGGCCCGGCTGTCTCGCGCAAACGTATGCGAATCGCATGGACGCAGGGTGGAGCATTCTACATGGCGGATATAGTCTACGAAAAGGAAGGGCCTAAGCTCGCAAACAAGACCAAGATTCTGGACAAGCGGGATTTGCCCTTTGAGACCGGCCTCGAAACACAGAATTTTCGGCCGCCCGATGAAAAAGAACTGATATTCAGCGCCTATGGTTACCAGGGCACAGAAGTCATGGGCCTCGACATCGAAACCGGCAAGGTAGTCAACTATTCGAAAGCACCAAACCAGTATGACGAGCCGGAAGGTATTTTCCCGGACGGCAAATATACATTGGTCGAATGCGACAAACACAATCCAAAGGGTTCACAGCATGTTGACATCTACAAGCTGGCCCTGGACGGCTCAGGTAAAACAAAACGACTTACGTTTTTCGGCAGATACGGCGGCTACAAGGCCTCAAATCCTGTAGTGAGCGATGATGGCCGGTATATGGCCTTTCAATTCGCCAAAAGAGGTGACCCGGCCGGCGTAGGCAGAGGCATTTTAATCTTCGATTGGATAAAGTATGAAAAGATGAAAAATTTTCAGGGCAAGCCGGTCAGAACAATGATGTTGAACACAAAACGCTAACAACAGCCCGGCAAAATAACTTTAGTGCAGCTTAACAATAGAGTAAGGCAAAAGATAAAAAATAAGGATCACTTCAAAATGGGTGAAATAAAAAGTTCCGCTGTACTGACAGGCGTTCTATTTTTCGTTATTATCCTAACCTATGGCTGTGCGGATAAGCCCAAGGAAACCTCTACCGACCCTGCCGAGCACAAAATTTTAGCTGAATTCAAAATTCCAAAAACCGGGGATCCGATACTATTACCTGTCAAGTTCATCGGAAAAGAATATTTGTTCCTGTTTGACACCGGCTGCTCACACACAGTGTATGATACGTCATTAAGACATGAATTGGGGAAGGTTAAGAAAATCGAAAAAGCACTAACACTTGGAAGTCCAATCAAAGCAGAAATCTTTAACGCACCTGAAGCATTTCTCGGCGCACTCAACCTGAAGGATTCCAATGAGGTCAGCTGTCTTGACCTTAAAATGCCCAGCCTGATTAACGGAAAGACAATAAGCGGAATTATTGGTATGAATTTTTTAAAGAGACATGTCATCCAAATAGATTTTGATCATGGTACACTTTCATTTCTTCAGCCTATTGAGAATCAACACCCCGACTGGGGGACAGAATTACTATTAAGGTACGATAAGCTGGGCTGGCCGTATATTACAAGCAATATCCTCGATAATATTAACGTGAATTTCGTGATTGACACCGGCTCAAATAGCACAGGAGCATTAGCCAGCGGCATATTTGAAAAACTTATATCAGAGAAGAAACCAAAAACTTCCGAAACGCTATTTGCCACAGCTTCCGGTGTGATACGAAACAGAGAATGTCGCATCGACAACCTCTCTGTTGGGTCATTTGAGTACGAGGAACTTATCTTCAGTGAAGCAAATTGGTCTCATTTAGGATTGTCTTTCTTGTCCCGCCATATAGTCACTCTCGATTTTCCCAACAGCAGGATTTATCTTAAAAGAGGTAAACAGTTCGAAAAGGAAGACGAAACCGATATGAGCGGCCTGCACCTTCTTCGTATTTCAAAACAGATCATTGTCTATTCGGTTGATGAAGGAAGCCCCGCGCAGAAAGCCGGGATTGGTCCTAAAGATATCATTCTTAAAATCAACGAAAGGGATGCAGATAAATATGACATGTGGGAGCTTAGACGGCTTCTAATGTCCGGCGACAAACGAAATATTATGATGACAATTAAGCAAGGTGAAAATGTAAAAGATGTAACATTTCAGCTTGAGAAAAAGATTTGACATGTCCTCATAGACACTAAATCTCCTGTCTATCGCCGGCTTTATAGGACCCCTTTGAGTTTAATCTGGCCCGTGCATTCATAAGTCCCTTATAATTAGACAGTTATCTCTATATAGAACAAACCGTATTTGCTGGCTATAAAGACCATCCACTTATATTACAAGCCTGCAAAATCCTTGACTATAGTGCAGAAAAATGCTATAATAAACTTCTATTATTGAGGAAAAAATTCGAAAGGTGTTTATTGCGCCATATCTGTGTAAGGAAAGATATGATCGTATTTGCTGCGCTTCGTGCACGTGTTGTTAATGTTGTACTATGATTCAGCGCCTCGTCTTGATTTAACAGAAGAGGTAGGGTTAAATGATATTCAGTTGTCACAACTACAGTCAGATCCTTTACAGTAAAGCCTCTGCACAATTTCTGCGCAATAAGGGCACTTCGTCTTTTATAATGCAGAGAAGAACATTAATACAAATAATTGCCATTTTGATGCTATTTGTTTTGCTAACACCATCACCCGTGTTTGCCTACACCGTTTTGTGGGACACTTCTCACGGAGTTTATGTCTCTTCCACATTTGGCGGTGACGGATACCAGCCGAGTCAAAATGGATACTATCAGAGGCTGGCTGAACACCTAAGCAATAATAACTTTACTGTAAGTACTACCTCTCAAGGATTTCTTACTGATGATCCCGCCGGTTTCGATGTGATAGTCGTAAGCCTCACGAGCGCTTTTTATAGCAGCTACACATCCGATGAGGTTGACCGTATAGTTGATTTTGTCAACGATGGCGGCGGCCTGCTCATTATGGGAGACCGGCTTGCTGCACCAAATGCCAATATCCAACCTGTCGCATCTGAATTCGGCATCACATTGGGACTCTCTGATTTAAGCCCTTATGATATCCTTACCGCAGGACATACTAACCATCCTATTTTTGATGGCGTCGACGAGATATTTATGTACGCGGCATCGGAATTGTCTGCTGAAAATCCCGCTTTCCCGGTAGCCTGGCAGGAAGTAACCGAAAAAGACATAGCTGCAGTAGCTCAATATGGCCGGGGCAGGGTAGTAGCACTTGGCGATTGCACACTGTGGTCATGGGTTGACACATACGAAGAACGTTTCTACATGGCGGACAATCCTCAATTCGCTTTAAACACCTTCACTTATCTTGCTGTGCCTGAACCGGCTACGCTTTTGCTACTCGGTCTCGGCGCAACGCTTTTAATAAGAAAAAGAGGCTAAGCATTAACCGCAGAAAACTACAACCTGCATAAGCCCCTTAAAGTAAACATCATTTAACTACTTTTTCCACAGGTCATCCCGAGATTACTCTTGATGGAGCAGTAAATAAACTTGCTGAAAAGTCTGGGATTATGTATATAATTATCAGTATCATGCACACTACATATTTTGCGATTGTATCGGTTGTTGCGCCGGCACAAAAAAATCGGTAAAGTATGTGTTCGCAGCTAATGTGGTAAATTCCAAGTAAGGAGGATTTGGGCATGAAACGGTGTTCTCGATTGTTGCCAAAAACAATAATCCTAACGGTATGCACTTTAGGCATCTGCTTAGCAGCCCATGCCCAGGCAGAAACACAAGATGAAAAACCGCTGTGGAACGTAGCCTGGATTACAGATACCCAAACGCCGGACTGCGAATGGATTACTACGTTGCTTGCCCGTCTCAGCGCCAATAAACCCAAAATAGTGATTCATACGGGCGATACGAGATTCGAATGGGCCAATCGTTGTGCATGGAAGGATGCCGTGGATTTGCAACGTGTCGTGACGCCCCCTATCGAATTTCATCTGGCGCCAGGCAATCACGATTATGACAATACAGTGCTAAAAGTTCACTTACGTCAAGCTGCCACAAAAGGCATCTATCGCTTAGATACGGGTCTAACAGCTATCGGGCTTGGATATTATCACAATCGTTTACCTGAAGATGTCAGCGGTCCTCTATGGCCAATATGGAATCCCGAAGTAGTCAATCACCCTGCCTGGCAAATCACCGCCAACAAGAAACCTGCACATTGGCAGCATCCGGAGCCACCCTATCATTATGTCTTTAAAAGAGGTGGAATTCGTTTTATTGTCTGCGATGCCTACTACACTGAGGAGCAGAAAGAATGGATTCGTAATCTTATCGCACAGCCGGACGATAGCTCCGTTTCAATCGTTCTGCACCACAAGCATGAAGTGGACGATTTGGCCAAATATTTCGATGGATTGAAAGGACGCCATAACGTCAAGCTGGTTTTATCGGGCGACCACCATAACTATTGTTATGAGCAGCGCGACGGAATTACTTATATAACTGCTGCCGGTATGGCTGCCGGTCAATACGGCGACTGTGACGCTATGACGCTGTGGGTCTATAAAGACCATTTGCGCCTGGATCGATACCTGCTGCCCAAAGGACTCCCCATGAAGCCTATCCAGGGCCCTACGACTATCTGGACCTGTGAAGGTGATTTTCGTGAATATCAAAGACCGGAATTTCCTGAAAAGCCAACCCAAGTGGTCAGTCAGTCTGATAATGTTGGCACGATAGGCCCCAACCTGATAAAGAACGGCAATTTTGAAAACGGCATCTGGTATGAACGGTTTCGTGGCTGGTCACCCAGCTATTGGTATCAATGGTTCACACGAGGTGGACATGTACCGGAACATGCGGTAGGTAAACGCCTGCCGCACTCAGGAAAAGAATACGTGCGTCTGCACATGTGGGCTTATGCCTGGCGGGCAGGAATTCTGCAAAACGTCCTTGGCGTCGAGCCGGGTCACATGTATCGACTGACGGCTTATGGATTCTTTCAGCCTGCCGGAGCACCGCAGCCCAACGCCAGAATCGGCATCGATCCAAGCGGCACGCTGGCAAAGCAATTCTCCGTCGATGTAAGCAAACATCCAGCGCCCAAGTATGATGAAGGGGTGGGCGATGACTTGAAAACCGACAAATATGATGGGCAGGATATTGACGAAACAACTGTTTGGTCTGATTACCATGATTACTACAGTTGGGGTAAATTTGAGGTAACAGCCGAGGCCAAATCTGACACAATTACCTCCCTTCTGTACTGTTCACCCCAGCAGAGACCGGCTGAAAAACCCATCTACGAGATGAACTGGGACAGCGTAGAACTTTATGAGGTCCCCTGGCCCACAAAACGTCTGGTTGCCGATGACGGGCTTCTGACTCCGGACAAAGGCTTCAAAAACGTAATCGTAACTGTCCAGCCGGAATTCAATACCGCTCAGGTTACATGGAAAACTGCAACTCCTTCAGGCGCATCTCAAGTGCTATATCGGTTTAAGGGCTGGGATGCCCCCGCTCAAAAGAAAGATGATAAGGTAAATCGTAGTAAAGATTTTCTCTTTGAAAGCCCGGTTACGTACGAAAAATCAGAAATATTTCACCGTATCGAGGTCAAACACCCGGAAATACGCTCGGCTTCAAAATTAGAACTCGCAGCCCTTTCACGGGCGCTGGTAGACGGGCAGTGTGTTACGCTTTGCTCACCGGTGGTAAGCATCAGTTTGGCCAATACGATTTCCATAACCTCCGGTGATACGGCCGGCAACTGGCGGGACAATATTGTGCCCGGTGCGTCTATGAGCCATCACCCATATTTGCCCAAAGGCACCTTATTCAAGATGCAGTTTGCCGACGCTGATCCATGGTGTTATCCCATATTAAAACTAAAAGATAAGGAGATTCCGGACAGCTCATTTAGCGGCCTGGCATTAACCGTTCAATTGCTTGAAGGCGAAGGCATCGTCCGCGTCCAGTTCGTGGAGGAAAGTGACACACGTTACGCGGTTGAAACCAACTTTAAAGCCGGTGTGCGTCAGCCACAGCGAATCAGGGCCACGTTCAACAACAGACTCTGGCAAGCCTCATCACCTCGTGACCCGGATGGTCGGTTGACTCCGGAGAATATTAAGGCAGTCATGGTCGGTATAAATTCAAAGCGACACTCCACCGTGAAAATGGTGGTTAGCGATTTGACATGGATAAAATAATAAAGCCACATTTTATTCTTATATCTGAGAAAAATCTCCGATCAGAACTTACCGGCAGCCCTCCAATCCATACTGCACACAACTGGGCAAGTCCCTCCATCAAGAAACAGTTGCAAAATATGATAAAGTAAACCTTGCAGCTTCGGCCATTATGGATAAAAGCAATGCGAACAAACCGCCAATAATATTGTATTTATAGGGTAAATCTGGTATACTAATGAAAGAAAAATTCATGCATGTACACATTTTTATCCTGTTTATTAGAAAAATGCAGACTCGTCAGCAAAGAGAGCGGCAAGAGAATAGATTGTGGCAGATATACTAAACATCCCTGATTTAGAAGCGACCTCTTCTGTGCCACGAACCAAACAATCCGAGCTCCAGATGACCGGATTTATATTTGATATCAAGAAGTACGCCATACACGACGGTCCCGGCATCCGCACAACCGTATTCTTTAAGGGCTGCCCATTAAATTGTCAATGGTGCCAGAATCCCGAAAGCTGGAAGAAACATCCGGAACTCGGCTTCCGAACGGGCAGATGTATTAGGTGCGGTAAATGCGTAGAGACATGCCCTCACAAGGCAATTACGTACGCCGATGACCAACCTGTGACCGATGTAAACATATGCAACCTGTGTGGCGAATGCGTCGATGCCTGTATGGCCGGTGCACGAGAAATCATCGGGCGTCAGATAACCGTCAGCGAGGTCATGGCCGAGGTCGAAAAAGATATTATTTTCTACGACCAGTCCGGCGGCGGCGTCACGTTCTCCGGTGGCGAACCCCTGATGCAGCCGGAGTTCCTTCTTGCGCTGCTGAACCAGTGTCGGGTACAGCAGATACACACGGCCGTGGATACAAGCTGTTACGCGGAGCCGGAGATTGTAGAAAGTATCAGTAAAAAAACCGACCTGTTTCTTTGCGACCTCAAACACATGGACAGCGAAAAGCACGAACGTTTTACCGGCGTGGGAAATAATCTGATACTGGATAATATTAAACGTATATCTGAGGCGAACAAAGAAATCATAATCAGAATCCCGGTCATTCCCGGTTTTAACGACGACCAGGCAAATATTGAAGCAACAGGCAAATTTGCTGCGTCACTGCCATATCTCAGCGGTATAGATATCTTGCCCTACAATCGCGGCGGAATGGAGAAATCGTCTCGACTCTCGGCCGACACCAGGCTCATGCGAACCGAAACTCCCGACGAGGAAAAAATGAATTCTATTGCCAAGACCCTTGACAATTTCGGATTGGAAGTCAAGATAGGCGGCTAATGAATATGAATGAAAGAGTGGCAAAACTTCGCAAACTTAGTGTTGATACAAAACCGTACATCTCCACCGAACGTGCGGAACTGATGACCGATTTTTACAAAACGGATACTCCTGCCCGTGT
>JAOUFU010000592.1 GCA_029858035.1 Phycisphaerae bacterium | reverse complement strand
GAATTTTACATTAACTGAAATCGTTCCCGGATATTCTAAGGGATTTTCCGTTTTTACCTGATACGCACAGACCTGCTCAGCCTCACTTCGGGCGAACCAGCGGAGTGCGTCAACGGCATGACAGCCGCCCGTCAAAATTGCCGTACCGCTCTGTTCCCGGCTGGCATACCATTTTTCTTCCAGCGTCATCCATATCCGGTGCAGATAATCGACCTCCACCATGAATATATCACCGAATACCCCTTGCTCTATGAGTCGATCAATTGTCATCAACAGGGGATTCCAGTGCAGGACGAAGCTGACCAGTGTTTTAACCTTGTTCCTTTTCACCGCATCCTGCTGCTTTCGCACGTCTTCCATTGTCAATGCCACAGGTTTTTCGATTATGACATGTTTCCCTGCCTCTGCAGCAGCAACTACGTATTTGGTATGCAGGTTGTGGGGCGTGCAAACTACTGCAATATCAACATTATCCTGTCGAAGCATAACATCAGCATCAGTTTCAATACTGCACTGTAAATCATACCGGTCGCGGTACCTTTCTGCGTTTGCGCGGTTTCGGCTGACCAGCGCTCGAACTTCAGAGCGTTCATCTTTTCCAAATGCCTTTACATACTCTCCTGCTACCCAACCACAGCCAATAATCCCAACACCAAGCTTTTCCATAATCCGTTTCCTTTCCTGTTAGCGGGCTGTATAAATCTCTTATAGCTTCTCATGAATAGTAGCTCGCATACCGTTCCATCGCGTCCATTACAGCCTTAACGTTGTTAAGAGGTACGCCCGGATAAAGTCCGTATATCATCATCAAACCACCTTCCCGGCTGCCGAGCTTTTCAACCTCTTCGCGTATTAGTTTATCAATCTGCTCCGGGCTTCCAAAGCGTGTAATTTGCTGCCTGTCTATGTCGATATCGATACATACTCTGCCTTTAAGATTCGCCTCTATCCAGTCAATGCCATTTACCAGGTCCTGTAGGTTGAGTGCATCTGCACCGCTGACCACAAGATCGTCCACAAGGTCACGAATATCACCGTCCGAATGCATATGCACAAGACAGCCTGCTTTATGTGCCGGTGCCATTAGCCGCTCGTAGATTGGCTTGATATATGTCCGGAAGTGTTCCGGCGAAAGCATAGGCCCTCGCTGCATCCCCAAATCTTCAGGATAACATATCATCGCGCCGCCGGCCTCAATATATCGCTCTACAATCCCGGCGTTGAAAGTTTCTACCATTTCGATAAGTCGCAAAAGCCTAGTTTCCCTGTCTGTCATGTCAAGTAAGAGATTTTCATATCCTCTTAAGTAATAAAGCCGCTGGAACGTATGACCGTGCTCCAGGCTACCAACATAGTGTTTACCTTCCGACTTGGCCTTTAGAATATTTTGTTTGATTGCGGACCAATCGACTTTTGCAATGCCATTCGTCTCAGCCGGATCCGGAGGAATAAATGATTTCAAAGTCTTCCAATCTGCCAGCGGATGTTTGGTCACTGTACCCGTAATGCCTTCATCAGTAGTCTCCCAGACACAACTCCAGACATCGGTATAAGGAACACCAGCCCGCTCCCAGGGAGCTATTTCAGGTACCGATTTGTTTTCCGGATTAAAATCAGGAAATAAAATTCGGTGTTCATCCATAAGACCAAACAGAATCTGGGGCTCATAATGATGCCAGCAAGCCGGATTTATCCAGAAAATAACCGGGATATATTCCGGCCGCTCAAATCGGACAGCTTTGAGAGTATTCTGACTGACAATATCCATAAATATTTACCTTTATGTCACCCAAGATTGCTGCTGCCCGATGTTTGACCTCTAATCCACGTCGACCACCTTACCCAACTTAGCGGATTTATAACATGCTTCAATGATTTTCTGATTACGCAGGCCGGCCTCGGCACCGATAAGGGGCTCGCGGTCCTCTATAATCGCCTGGCTGAAATCCTCAATCTCAGCCTGATAAGTATTTACTTCTGCCGGTGCAATAACCATGCCTTCAGCTTCGGCGCGTGCCTGCTGAGCGTCATAAGCCTTACCATCTCTTTCCAGAAACGCAACCATCTCGCCTGCAGGTCCCTGGCCGATGGTTCCACTTGCTAATATTGAGCCCTGTGAACCATAAAGCTCAAGCACATTCTTACTGCTGTTATCGGGAATACAGAAGAAGGTATCAACGGTTCCAATTGCGCCGTTTTCAAAAAACAACATCACAGCCGCGCTATCTTCCGATTTATAATCGTGGACGGTATTATTGATGAAGCAGCTAACCCTGGAAATTCTTCCAAAGAACATCTCTAACAGGTCGATGCAGTGTCCTCCCATATCAATCAGAGACCCGCCGCCACCCGTGGCAGGGTCCTGACGCCAGGCTCCTTCAATGGGCGGATACCAGCAGGAAAGCTGAGCCCGTGCATAGGCCGGTCTCCCGAGCTTGCCTTCTTTAATTAGACTCATTGCCTCCTGATGCTGAGATACAAAACGCATCATAAATGCACAACCAAGCTTAACGCCCATCTGTTTGCACATCGCAATCATTTCTTCCGACTCGGCAACTGACATCCCCAAAGGTTTCTCACAAAGGACATGCTTGCCGGCTTTAGCGCAACTATGGACCTGGCCGGCATGGTAGTAGGGGGGTGTAGCAATGTAAACTGCGTCAATATCCGCATCCAGCAAGGCTTCTATGCTCCCTGCTTCTTCGGCGTCGAACTCTTCGGCCACCTCGGTATTCACCTGCGAGT
>JAOUFU010000591.1 GCA_029858035.1 Phycisphaerae bacterium | reverse complement strand
AGAATTTCATCAACAGATTCAAAATTCTCCATGACACGGCCCTCTCATTTTCAATTGACAGGTCAAAAATTTAACAGCTCACATGCTATTTCATATTTCAAGCCGCCTTCATCGAATTATCCGCTAAAACTTACCGCTTTAGGCGCATTGAATATGTTAATACCGGCGCCGATATTTGTAAAGGTTATTTCAAAAACGGTTTGCTTTTATTCCGGATCAGAATCAAGAGCGTAACTTGGTAGTGTTGTAAAGTTCCCGGTTCTTGCGTATGACCTAAAGCGGACGATGGTTGAAGTGCGGCAAGATAATGATGCGAAGGGGATTTTGGGCCGGATATTACCGCATTTTAGGCAAAATAGTGAAAAAGCAGAACAAAAAAAGGAAAAAAAGTTGAAATCTTACGATGGATTTGGTAATTTAATGTAATCGCAAGGTTTGGCAGCATTGAGTTGTTTATTAACGAAATCCTGGTTAAAGCTTTTTATAAAGGGGTAAGGTGATGACAATTCTAAACGCAGGCAGAAAGATTAAAGATGTTAGTTTTTATTGCTCGGTCGCAATAACAATTTTGTTGGCCATTTTAATTACTGCAGAACAGGCCCGGGCGAGGAATCCCTACCGAAGGAATTTCTTCAATGTTTATTCCTCGGCTATTGGTTCGCGACTTGACACGCTGCCGAGTAACGATAACCATTGTGGAGTCTGTCATTATAATTTCGATGGCGGTGGTGCAAGAAACCTGTACGGGCTTGCCGTCGAAGCAACGGACCGTTCCGAATCGGCGATCTTGGGTCTTGGCGGCCTTGACTCGGACGGCGATGGATTTAGTAACGGAAAAGAGATAACCGATATAACTACGTTCAGCAATACACCGACTTTCCCCGGCCTGACCCCTGCAAATGTTGGCAGCGTCTCGAATGTCAGCGTGTCCGAAATCCGGGACCATCTTGTGCCCAGCACAGGCAGCGATATAATTCCTCCGAGTGTTACGGTCATCGTACCAAACGGCGGCCAGACCTATGTCGGAAACACTTCTGTTACCGTCCAATGGATAGCAGGCGATGCCAGTGGAATTGCCGGGATTGACCTGTACATTTCATTAGACAACGGAGCGACGTATAAAGCCGTCGCGCTTGGACTGTCTAATACAGGCTCACATACCTGGTTCCCGGCCAACCGGCCCACTACTCAGGCGGTTTTCCGCGTCATTGCCATCGACAATGCATTTAACACGAATCATGATGACAGTGACGCTGTCTTTACTATCGAGTCGCCTCCCGGAGGCATTGCACCTACCACTCTTAGGGATTTTGATCAACCCGGCAGTCAGCCGTTTGAGGCCGGCATACTCAATCCTCCGCAGGCTTGCGCCGTCTGCCACGGCAATTACGACCCCGATGTCGAGCCGTACAATAATTGGCGAGGCTCTATGATGGCACAAGCCTCGCTCGACCCTATTTTCAAAGCCAACATGACCATCGCCAATCAGGATGCACCCGATTCAGGCGATCTGTGCCTGCGTTGCCATCTTTACAGGGGATGGCTGAGAGGGCGCTCCGTGCCCACAGATGGCAGCCAAATGCTTTCTACTGATGAGAGCGGCGTTGCCTGTGACCTTTGTCACCGCCTGGTCGACCCGATTTTTGACCCAACTGAGAATCCGGCTGAGGACCAGGACATTTTAGCTGCGCTTATTTTTCCTGCGATTGATTTCGGAAATGGCATGGCAACTATCGACCCCACCGGAGCCCGCCGCGGGCCCTTTATCAATGCCGACACTGGCCATCCGGTTCTTGTATCGCCATTTCACCGTGAAGCGGCTCTTTGCGGGACCTGCCATAATGTAAGCAATCCGGCCTTTGAAAAGGACGGTAACGGCAACTACATGCCCAATGACTTTGACACACCTGCCACGGACTTCTCGGCCCATACAATCCTGCCCGTCGAGCGTACATACAGCGAATGGTTTTACAGTGCCTACAACACCATCGAAGGCGTCTATGCCCCGCAGTTCGGCGGTAATAAAGCCTATGTCGCCACCTGTCAGGATTGTCACATGCGCGACGTAACGGGCAGGGGCTGCAATTTCGGCACGCCTCCTCTCCGGGACGACTTGCCACTGCACGACATGACCGGCGGAAGCACATGGCTTCCGGGATTGCTGCCTGCAATGTTCCCGGGCGTTGTCGATCCGGACGCCATGCAGGCCGGTATCACCCGCGCCAGATACATGCTCCGGAACGCCGCAGACATGACCGTCGTTAAGGAGGGTTCAGATTTGAAGGTCACTGTGACTAATAACTGCGGCCACAAGCTTCCGACCGGCTATCCGGAAGGAAGGCGAATCTGGATTAATGTTAAATTCTATGATGACTCAAATTCATTGATTTCAGAATCCGCTGCATACGACCCGGCCACCGGGATTCTATCGCATGACCATGAGGCCAGGATTTATGAGATAGAGCCTGGAATTGACCCGACTTTGGCCTCGATTCTTGACCTGCCCTCAGGTCCGTCCTTCCACTTTACGCTCAACAACACGGTTTACCTGGACAACAGGATACCACCACGAGGTTTCACTAACGCCGCGTATGAGGATTTTGGTGGGGCCCCCGTCGCACATAGTTACGCCGACGGGCAATACTGGGACGACACTTACTATGCTATACCGCCGGATGCGGTTTCCGCCCGGGTCACCCTCTACTACCAGAGTACGAGCAAGGAGTTTGTTGAATTTCTGAGGGATGA
>JAOUFU010000589.1 GCA_029858035.1 Phycisphaerae bacterium | reverse complement strand
GAGGGCGAGTGCCGGCGATGCCTTTATATCCGTTTATTTCTATGATGTTGTCCTCACCGTCCAGCTTTAGTGCTTTGCCTGTTCGGCCGGCAACTGAAGCTTTATCGAATGAAAAGTTACCTTTGAGCGTGCCCTTACGTCCATGCCTGGATGAATCTGCAGCGGTTGTGCCGGAAACCTCATCGAACTTCCACCACCCGGCAAGGTTTGGTTCAGTGTCAAGGGTAATCGGCTTGTCTTTCTGGGCGGTGGATTTTATTACTTTTATCTTGTCCCCACCACTGAGTTTTCTCAGCTCAACGACTTGTTCGGAAGTCAGTGCTGCATTAAATATGGCTACATCGTCGATTAGACCTGTAAAATTGCCGCTGCTGTGTGCGCTTTCAGAAAAACCAATCCTGACAGTGTCACCCTTGTTGTCTGCACCTCCCGAAAATCCCACAACATCCGTACCTTCCACTCCATCTATGTACACGCAGCCGTCCTTTTCATCGGCGTCCCAGGCTATGGCTATATGGTGCCACCGGCCGTCATCAATGGCCGTTTCGCCCCGCACCCACTCACAACTGTGACCTACATATTCGACTGTCCCGTCATTATCTCCTTCCGAGATATCTGAATCGGCGATATAAAGTTCCTTCTCCATTGCCTCCCACTCGGTGTTACCGTTGGATTTGGATAAAATGGGAATACCGTTTTTTGTGGTTTTAATCCAGGCGGCAATTGTAAAGCTTTCTTTGCCCAGCTCCGTAACACCGGACGGGATATCCATGTAGCCATCGCCGTCCAGCTTCAGGCACTTGCCGCGCTGCGGGTCGGCAGCAATGGCCGCAGTACCTTTCAAAGTACCATTGTTACCGCCACTGCCTGAGTCGGCGGTGTTGCCTTCAAATCTCCAGAAGCCCACCGCTTTTGGAACCGCCGCCTGGCTGGCAGTAATGTACAAGCCACCGCCTAGTTCGGCCGTGCACGCCCGGCTGGCTGTACTAAAAGCCAGGCACAACACGAACACAACAACAAAAAGAATCTTGCCCACACGTCGGCTGGCGGGTGGGAAATTTACTCTCCTGCACATGATTCTTCTCCTAAACTTATATTTCTTTTTGGCTTTGCATAGTTACGCTGTTGAAATCCAATCTCGATAACATACCAAATATGCCTTACAATTTCAACTGTTTTTTCCCTTTTACGCATCCCGAATCCGAATCCCGAATCCCTGCATGTATTAGCCTGCCCCATCAATTCTTAGGCAGTAGGCAGGGATCCATGAGACAGGGACCCAATAGGCAGGGAACCAGGAAAAAGCCTTCTTCTTCGTCTTTCCAATTCTAAATTCTTCATTCCCTGGCCCGTTAGAAGTAAGGCGTATTAGCCTTGTTCGCTTTCTAATAACCCGAAGGGCAGAGTTCCACGGGCTTGCCCGTGGGTGAATGAGTAGGCGGCGATATGGTATAATGTTTGAATGGAGATTCGATTATCAGGACACGGTGCCTATCGTACGGAATACCATATTGTGTGGATACCCAAATATCGCCGCCGTATCCTGAATCCTGGCGTGAGGGGATATTTAGCCAAACTTTTTCCGAAAGCTCTCAGGAAAATGCCCGGATGCGAAATCGTCAGCTACAATATACAAGTTGACCATATTCACATGGTAATGATAATTCCACCGAGGTATTCGGTAAGCGAAGTGCTTGGGCGATTAAAGGGGCAAACGGCGAGCGGATTAAGGAAAAAGTTTGGCTGGCTCAAGAAGGTTTACTGGAAAGAGAATGTAGTGTGGTCACCAGGTTATTTTGTATCGACGGTAGGTGTTGAGGAGGAAAAGATACTGAAATACGTGGAATGGCAAGGTCGCCAGGATTCAGGTCAAACGAAGTTTGAATTTTGATTTTTCAAGTGCCACGGGCTTGCCCGTGGGTATCTAACTTGAATTGGTATAAAAGAGTAAAAACGCCCATCCACGGCTAATAACCGCTCCTTTTACCCAAAATTCCGGCCAAACCAAAAAATCGTTGAATTTTTTTTAAAATTCCCCTTTTTTTTGTTGACGCAATGCCAAAACATCTGTAGTTTCTTAAAATAATAGGATTATTGCGAGAGCCGCTTCTTATGGGGTTATAAAAGCAGCTCAAAAAGAGTTCCGCACGCATCGAAGTTAGCTACTCATGAACCGCGGGGAAATTAAATTTTCGCGCTTAATTTTGCGCTGATTAGGAGGTTAACGCTATGAGTACGAAAACACTTCTCATATCATCAGTTCTGTCTGTATTTTTGCTGTTTATGGCTGCCCGCCGATGTCCTGCAGATGTTAAGGAACAGTTGAAGCAGGCCGGCGACTACATACAGAACAAACAATACCAACAGGCCGAGGCGATTTATCTGCAAATCGTAATAGATTTCCCGGATTCGAACGATGCCCTGGAAGCCCAAAAACAGCTTACTATCCTGTATATCAAACAGGACAACCAGCCCCGGGCAGATGCAGCTTTCCAGAAATTGCTTGCTGATTTTTACTTGCATAATGATATAGCAAAAGCGGTTAACAAAGTAGCCGATCACTATGGCTGGTCAGGCAAATACGAAAAGGCCAGACAGCTTTATCAATACGTTGTGGGTAACTGGCCTCAGGCCGAGTACGCGATATGGTCACAAAAGAGCCTGGCAGCTTCAAACATGCGGCTCGGAGATGACCCCAATGCCGACGCTGCTATTGAAAAATTACTTGCCAATTTTTCCCAACATAAGCA
>JAOUFU010000590.1 GCA_029858035.1 Phycisphaerae bacterium | reverse complement strand
ACGAAAGATTACGTACGAAATTATAAACCTTTTTATGCAAAACAAAGCCAATTTCCGAAAAGTCAAGTTGAACGTAAATCAAGTATTAACAACCGATTACGTGCAAATGGACACTTGGTCACGCGGGAAAACAAAGCCAATTCAAAGCCAATCAAAGCCAATTCAAAGCCAATTAAAGCCAATATTATGCCAAAACAAACCCAATTCAAACCCAATACAAACCCAATTTCAGAGCCAAAAAATGCTGCTGCGTATGACGATTAAACCCCGGCGTGACCCTCTCGGTAATTGCCCCGACTGGCGCTTCTTCGCCGTCGATCAAGGTCCTAATCTGTCTTGTTTCGAAGGCCCGCTTTGGAGCCCAGGCCTCATTTTAAGTGAAAAAAAACCGCAACTACCGGAAATCCCCGATAAAGCCGGGGCCGGTCTTTGTCGATTTGTATATATAAGAAAAGCCTTGCATCTCTTTCAGGAGCAAGGGATAATAACAGTCGATTTTCGATTGAGAATTGAAAAAAACACTGGTAAATAATCGAAAGAGGTTCAAAAATGAATGAAAACCAGCCTAAAGAAAACGTTCTTGTTGACACGACTGATTGTCTCGAAGCCGTTGGGGTATTCAGGGCAGGGAAAAATGCCTTTTTTATAATTGCACTTTTGTCCCTTTTACTGCTGCAGGCGTCCTTCCTGTTTGTAACATTCGATATTGTGGAAGCCGGCGACAAACAGGCTGTTGGTGGACAGGAAGAAATTAAAAAGGCTGCCGAGAAAATCACCGCCGACCCTAACCAGCCGGTCGTGCTAACACCAAAGGCAAAAACCTCGATCTTTGCTTTGAAATTCAAGCATTTGGCCGGTCTAATTCGATTATCCAATTTTGTTCTTATTCTTACGGCTGTCCTTTACTGTCTGACGATGCTTTTTATCTTAAAGGTCTCAATGCTGGGCCGCCTCGGTGGAATAAACCATATATGCAGGGCCTTTTTCCTCTCTCTTGCTTTTGCTGTTCTGCTGATGCCGTGGCAGAGGTTCTTTCCCGGAGTAGTTTTCGGGGCAATGTTCACTCCTGACGAATTACAAAGCGCTTGCGCCAAAGCTGGCGACTACAATATATTCGCCACAATCTATCACTATTTACGGTTCACCGGCTTCTGGCTGCTGGTTGTGCTTCTGCTTGTCTTCGCACAGCTCCGCAGCGGCCGCTGGTCAAGGGCCATCCTTCGCCGGCTGGAGGTCATCTAAAACGGCCAAAGGTCGGCTTTGATTTGCATGGACGCGTTCCTTAGTGTGAATGGGCGTAATCTGTAAGCACACGTAAGTTCTCAGGGGGGGTGTCGCGAGTGACCTCACAACCGGCACCAACAATAAAATTGCCGCCCGCTTCTTTATGGCACTGCTCTATTGCCTGATGTATTTGTTCCGGCGTACTATCCCGCAGGACCGACACAGGATCGATATTGCCGCAGATAATCTGGGCCTGCCCCATTTTTGCACGGGCTTGCGAAATGGGGACCATATAATCCATGTCAACGATTTCACAACCCAGACGCCCGATGCCTTTTAGAATGTCCCGTGTGTTTCCGCAAATGTGCAGCCGAACCGCCGCCCCCAGCTCGTGGACGCCGTCTATCAGCCTCTTTTCATAGGGCCAGACGAATTCCTCGTACAGCTCAGGGCCAATAAGAGAAGCCGCAGCATCACCCATGCCCATTACGTCGACGCCCGCCTCAATCTGGAATTTCGCAAAGTTCAGTTCCATTTCAATTACAAACTCGAACAGGTCGCGAACAAATCCGGGATCATCGAAGAAGTCCATCATTAACGTGTTAATTCCGCGCAGGTCGGCACCTTCGGCACATGGGCCTTCAATCCAGCCTTCAATGATTTTGTCGCTGCCTATTTTTTCCTTAAAAAGCGCGACTCCCTCGACCCTGTCCTGCATTCGGCCGCCGCCAAGAACATCGGGCATTTTCAGAGAGGCAAGTTTGGTTTTATCAGCCAGCAGATTATTTTGATTATCTATAGCCGGCGGTGAATCCTCCGAAAAGATGATTGAGGCCCCGCAGTCCGCCGCCTCACGAGTTGGGTCGGATATGACGGAGACATGGTCGAAATCGAATTCTTCCGCAACTTTTAACTGGCCTTCGACCAATACTCTGTGGTCGGTTGCGTACTCCTTATATTTTTTGCCGATACTGTCAGTGGCAAGCTGCATTGTGATAGGCATAAGGGACAAATGGTCCGCCTGCCCGCCTTTGAAGAGATTAAAGATGCGTTCACGACTATTCATGTTTTTCCTCATTCATTGTTTTCAGACTTTGCATTGCAATCGTACAATACTCAGCCTTTATTTTCCAGGTCTTTCTGTTCATCGCCGCCACGGTCATTTTTTGCCTCCAAATTGGCTTTGTTCCGGCTTCGCCGGAGGCTACGCCGCGATAAATTGGGTTTGAATTGGGTTTGTTTTGGCATTTTATTGGCTTTAATCCGGCTTCGCCAGGGGCTACGCCGCGATAAATTGGGTTTGATTGGCTTTGAATTGGGTTTGAATTGGGTTTGTTTTTCCCGCTCGACCAAGTGTCCATTTGGACATAATCCCTTGTTAATACTTTATTTAGGTTCAACTTGACTTTTCGGAAATTGGGTTTGTTTTGCAAAAAAAGGTTTATAATTTCGTACGTAATCTTTCGTAGTCGTAAGTCGTTTATTAACCACAGATTACGCCCGATTAGAAACAAAAGGCATGTTTC
>JAOUFU010000588.1 GCA_029858035.1 Phycisphaerae bacterium | reverse complement strand
AGAACTGGAAACGATTTGGAGTAGATGAAGATTTCGCCGCCAAAGCCATCAGGCAGGCAAAGGCTTATACGGATATGGGGTGTATTCCTACCTGGACGTGTGCACCGTATCAAAGTTATTTAACGCCCAGGTTTGGCCAGCAAATCGCCTGGGGAGAATCCAATGCTATCTGCTATGCCAATTCGGTCCTTGGAGCAAGAACCAATAGGTATGGGGATTTTATCGATATCTGTGCCGCCATAACTGGCAGGGTGCCGAAGTGTGGTCTGCATTTGAAGGAAAACCGCAGGGGACAGATTCTTTTGCGATTGGTAGATATTGATCCTGCTATTATGCACAGTAATGCTTTCTATGCAGTATTGGGCCATCTATTAGGCTCCTTGGCTGAGGATAAAATTCCGGTTATCGAAGGATTACCTGTTAATGTCTCAAGTGACCAGCTAAAGGCTTTATGTGCGGCAGCGGCCTCTTCAGGTGCGGTGGCTCTTTTTCACGCAATCGGTGTGACGCCGGAAGCGAATACTTTGGAGGAAGCCTTCAAGGGCCGGAAGCCGGAGCAAATTATCGATATACACCTTTCCGATCTACAGAAATCCAGGGCCGATTTGTCCACTGCCGCCGAAGGAGATAAGCTTGATTTGGTCGTGTTAGGCTGCCCTCATTTTTCCTTCGATGAGTTCCGCCGGCTTGCTGTGCTTATTCGAGCGAAGACTGAAAAAGGCAAAACGCTTCGTCCCGACGTTAAGTTTATTGTTATTTCCTGCCAGACGTCTTATGCCCTGTTGCGAAGAAGCGAGTATTTCAATGTGCTGACTGACTTCGGTGTTGAGATCACCCTTGACACCTGTATTTTTCATACACCGATGGTCTCACCGGCTACAAAGGTTATAATGACCAATTCAGGAAAGTGTGCTTATTATGCTCCGGGCCAGTTGGGCGTGAAAGTTGCCTTTGGCAGCATGGACGAATGTGTTGATTCTGCTGTCAGGGGATATGTATGCCGAAAGGAGACATTTCTATGACGGAGAGAACCCTGTTCGGAAAACCGATAGTTGCAGGCTCAGCCACAGGTAAGGCTCTTGTTTCCAAAGAGCCTCTGAGTTTCTGGGGAGGTATTTCTCCGCATACCGGCGAAATTATCGACCGCCGTCTGCAACGGTCAGGGGCTAATGTTGCAGGCAGGATTTTCGTATTCCCACAGGGCAAAGGCTCCAGCACCTCCAGCGCTACCCTGATGGAAAGCATCAAGACCGGTGTTGCTCCGGCAGCCATCATCAACCTTAATGTGGACCCGATTTTGGCACTGGGAAGTATTGTTTCGGACGAGCTGTATCACAAAGCTGTGCCTATTGTTATTTTGGCCGAGAAGGACTTTTATTCAATTAAAGAAGACGACCACATTACAATCGAACCCAATGGGACTGTAAAAGTTAATACTTGAATAAACGGAGATAACTTATTACGTGAAAACTGTAATTACAGACTACTTAATTGTATTTTGTATCGCTGCTGCTCTACTCGGTTATGTTCAGGCAGAAGAGACAACGGACCCCTCGTTGCTTACTCTTGAGAGGATTTTTGACACCAATGATTTTGAACCTGAGAAATTCGGCCCGGCCCGCTGGCTAAAAGATGGTTCCGGGTACACAACTTTGGAGGATACGGAGGCCCAGCAGGAATGTAAGGAACCTTCATCGTCCGATGAGACGGACGATGAAAAGCCAGAGGATATAGTTCGTTGCGATCCTCAGACCGGAAGCCGTGAAATAATGGTTTCCTCTGCTCGACTGATACCACAGGGTGAATCAGAGCCGCTCAAAATTAAAAATTACTCCTGGTCGGAGGATGGAAAAAAGCTGCTGATTTTTACCAATACAAAGCGTGTATGGCGGAAGAACACCCGGGGAGATTACTGGGTACTGGATTTGACAAATTGGAAACTCCAAAAGCTGGGTGGAAATGCCAGGCCTTCAACGCTTATGTTCGCAAAGTTATCACCGGATGGACGGCAAGTCGCGTATGTCTGTGAAAAAAACCTGTATGTACAGAACCTTAAGAACCTTCGAGTCAAACAATTGACGAAGGATGGCTCAGACACCATTATCAACGGAACATCAGATTGGGTCTATGAAGAAGAGTTTTCTCTGCGGGACGGTTTTCGCTGGAGTCCCGACAGCAAACTAATCGCCTACTGGCAGTTCGATACGGAGGGGGTGCGTGAGTTTCATCTCATAAATTATACGGATTCTCTCTACCCGAAGATTACCACATTCCAGTATCCAAAGGTCGGCCAGATGAATTCCGCCTGTCGTATCGGGGTGATCAAGGCCGGTGGTGGGAGAACTCGATGGCTCAAGGTTCCGGGTGATTCACGGAACCATTACATTCCGAAGATGGAATGGGCGGAGAACTCAAAGGAAATAGTCTTACAGCAGCTAAATCGCCTGCAAAACACCAATAAAGTTATGTTGGGTGATGTACGCACTGGACGAGTCAGAACTGTTCTAACTGAGTCCGACGAGGCATGGATTGACGTACATGACGATATGAAATGGCTGGACGAAGGCAGGAGTTTTACGTGGGTGAGTGAGCGGGACGGCTGGCGGCATTTATACTTGGTTTCACGGTCTGGTGAGATGATAACACTTTTGACCCCTGGGCAGTTCGACGTAATAAGCATTCAATGCATCGACGAAGAGGGCGGCTGGGCATACTATATCGCTTCACCGGATAATCCGACTCAGTGCTATTTGTATCGT
>JAOUFU010000587.1 GCA_029858035.1 Phycisphaerae bacterium | reverse complement strand
TGACGGCACACTTACACCCTTGATGCAGTTTTTAATTGAGCACGAAGGACTTTCAAAAGAAGAGGCGTCACAACTGCGTAAACTTGTCACCAGGGCTAAAAACAGCAAAGACTGACTGTCAACAAACATGAGAAAGGACAGGTGGTCAAAAAATGAACCAGATAATTAATGACTCATTGATTGTTTTGAACGATACCGGCTCTGGATTCTGCAATCATTCACTGAGCATGTTTGCGCAGTCCGGCGTCTTGATTATCCTGCTGCTAATTATTGATTTTATGCTTCGGAAAAAGGTGCGTGCGGTTTTTCGATATTGTGTATGGATGCTCGTATTTATCAAACTCATCCTGCCTCCGACACTTTCTCTTCCGACTGGAATTGGCTACTGGTGCGGCAGCTCTCTGTCTCCTACGAAGATAATGTCGAAACCCACAGTAGATAGTATGTCGCCCGCAGAAGCCATTGTGCCGGATACGTCTGAGGATTTTGCACTAAGTACCACACCTTCTCAGACCCGGCCATTTCAAACTACTCCGGCAACTATTGCTCCGGTTACACCTGCTGTTTCTAATTTGCCCCCTATTACCTGGCAGGCAATGGTATTTCTTTTCTGGCTTTTGGGCGCAATCGTATTTTCCGTATTACTTATTCAGCGTATTTTCTTTGTACTCGGCTTGATTGCCCAAAGTGAAGCTGCAAAGGGGCGATTACTTGAAACGCTTAATCAGTGTCGGCGACAGGTTGGCATTGGCCGTAATGTCGGCTTAAAATTATCAAGTCATATACAAAGCCCCGCTGTCTGCGGGCTTTTTAAGCCGATTATTTTAATGCCGACCGCTCTTCTGGAGAAATTATCGAACGATAAGCTCAGGGCGGTCTTAATCCACGAACTGGTCCATATAAAGCGATACGATTTGTGGATTAATTTTGTACAGACTTTTCTGCAAATCATATATTTTTACAACCCATTTGTCTGGCTGGCAAATTCATTGGTCCGCAGGATTCGTGAGCAGGCAGTCGATGAGGCGGTTCTGGTTGCTATGGGGGCGGAAGCTAAAAGTTACAGCAATACCCTTATCGATATTGCTGAGATGGCGTTTTTCAGAACCAGTTTTGGTCTGCGCCTTATTGGCGTAGCCGAATCCAAAAAATCTTTACATAGGAGGATTAGACACATGTTAAGCCGACCAATACCAAAAAGTGCAAAAATCGGAGCTTTGGGAGTAGTAACTATCATAATTCTTGCCGCCATTCTGCTGCCAATGGCAGCGGCAGCTAAGGACGATCCAAAGGAGCAGACAAAATGTATATTAAAGCTATCCAATGGAGTTTCCGTCGAATTGGTGGGCGTTTGTGATTGGCCGGAAAAGGGTAAAAGATGCTGGGGACCAGATGGCTCAAAGCTCAAACCGGAAATTTATGCTTCGAAGCGGAATAAAATTTCGGGAGCAGGTGATTATGGATTGCGGAATAAAACTCCGGGAGCAGGTGATTATGGATTTATGTTTAATGTCGATGGCCCCGACGACCTTAACTTTTCCTGCAATATAGATGGAACAACCAGGCTAGAAGGTTCTTGTCTTATTAAGGTTGTGGATGCCAGGGGCAACGAGCTTGAAGATTTTGAGGCTGTTATCTCTGATATGAAAGAGGGACAATCATCAACCACAATACGGTTAGGGATTGCAGCCGGACCTTGGACTACGATATCGACTCATGATGGCAGCGGAATAAAAGCCGGGAAAAAAGGCGCCGTCCTGTGGTCACAGGCATTTGAAACCAATGATGGCACGCATATCACCACTTCAGTTGAATGGCGTAAAGATCGCGCTGAAAGAGTAGTAGCAATTTACAAAAAAGACAAGTTATATACTACGGAACACGATTCAATCGCCTCAGAAAAGGTCCATCAGATAACAGCGACTTTTAAAAACCTGAAACTCAATCAAATCAAGGAGTTTCAATACCAGGTTCGGCCGTACGATTGGGCTGAGTTCAAAAATGTTTCGCTCAAGCCTGGCGTCGCAACCGATGTGGAGATTGGTTATGAGTTTGCCGATACACAAGCTGCTCAAGCCGTAAAGAGCCTGCAATCTTTAATCGATTCTGCAAGTCCGGGCGATACTGTCACCGTTCCTAAAGGGCTCTACACAGAACCTGTAGATATTAACAAATCACTTACCCTAAAGGGCGAATCACGAGCGGAATGTGTCTTCGAGGTAACAGCCGACAGGCCTGCTATCTTTATCGATACCACGTCAAAAGGTGAGGTGGTAGTGGAAGACCTGACGATTAAATGGCAGCTCGCTACGAGCAATAAAGGTATAGAACGTCCATTTGCATTAGGGGTAAAAGATACGAAAGCAGAAATTAAAAATTGCAGCTTTATACCTCTGGGTAACTTTCAAAGGTCACCGGTGGCCGTGAGGGCCGACGGTTTTTCCAATCTTAATATCAGCAGGAGCCGATTCGAGGGATTTGAATACGTTATCTGCTACGGCCAGGGAACAAAAGGCAAAACCACGGACTGCCTGATTATGAATTGCGGGCATCAGGGCATAATAAACTATACAGGCGCCACCCTGCACGTCGAGAGAAACGTAATAACAGGCTCTAAGTATCACGCCGTCCGCTGTACCGGGGGGACCCTCCATGTAAAAGACAACCTCCTTATCAACAACGCCAACAGGGGCATTTATCTGGGTAATAGAAGCGGCAGCGGCACAATCACCAATAACCTTATTATAAATAACGCGGTAGG
>JAOUFU010000586.1 GCA_029858035.1 Phycisphaerae bacterium | reverse complement strand
CGGCGGACGATATGGAGCAGGCATTTATATACCACCATCTTGTACCCGCTAAAGAGCTTAAAGTTGCCGTGATCGGACGTGCGAAGCCAAAGGCGGCGGCCAAAGGCCGTAACCCCAAAAACGTACAGCCAACGCCGGCGAAAAAACGCAGGCCGAACAACAACAAGTCCACACCCGCGAAGAAGAGCAGTCCAAATACTGCAAAGCCGGCGCCGAAGAATCAGACCGAGCCCAAATAGCCGTGTCCGCAGGCCCGCTTTAGGATTAAGTACCGTTCGGATTGAGCACACCGTGAATGACCTGTTTAACAGTTTGAGTTTTTTCCAAACAAAATTATTTGGCCTGTTGACAAACCTCAAATTTCTTTATACCCTAAGTGCCCGGTTGGATTTAAACTGTTGCATAAATCCTGTCGTAATTGGTTTTCCTTATAGTCGCGGATATGTACGACTAACAGGGCAAAAATACTGCTGGTGTGAAAGTTTAGACGAGAGTGAAAATTTTAGCCTGTATCCCCGCTCGTTACGGTTCTACCAGACTCGCCGGTAAAGTTCTCGCCAAAGATACAGGCAAATTCCTTATCCAGCACACCTACGAACGGGCCTGCGCCGCCGCCCTGCCCGAGAAGGTAATCATAGCAGCCGATGACGAAAGAATTGCCGCCGCCGCCAAAACATTCGGGGCCGAGTGTATTCTGACCTCAGCCGAGCACAAAAGCGGCACCGACCGCATAGCCGAGGCCGTAAAGGATATAGACGTTGAGATTGTGGTAAACTTGCAGGCCGACGAGCCGGAGATCGACCCGCAGAATATCGATTATCTGGCCGAGCTTTTGGCGAAAAATCCCGACTACCCAATGGCCACTCTCGCCGCCGATTTCCAGAATCCTGAACAAATCGCCAATCCTGATATCGTAAAAGTCATCATCGATTCCAACGATTGCGCGATTTATTTTTCGCGTGCCCCCATACCCTATGATAGAGAAAAATCCGGCGTAGGAAAAATACAACAATATTCACGGCATATCGGAATTTACGCTTATCGAAAGCAATTCCTGCTGAAAATTACCGCCCTGCCGCAAACAAAACTGGAAAAAATCGAAAAGCTCGAACAACTGCGTGCTATCGAAAACGGCTTTCCGATATTGGTCGGCAAGGTTAAACACGTTTGCGACGGAATAGACACACCACAGCAATACGCCGAGTTCGTAAAAAGATATAAGAAATAAGGAAAATGTATGTCGAAAGATAACAACTTACTGGCTTCGGTCAGCGATGTTTCGACTGAGAGCGAATTTTTCGCGCCCATACCACCCGGTTATAAAAAGGGAAAAACGCGATACTGTTTTGTGATGGGCACTGTTATGAGCGGCCTGGGCAAAGGCATATTTTCATCCTGTCTTGCCAAACTGATGCAGGATAAGGGACTCAAAGTAGCGCCGATTAAGCTCGAAGGCTATTTGAACATAGATTCCGGCACGCTAAATCCTTTTCGGCATGGCGAAGTGTTTGTGCTCGACGACGGCATGGAATGTGATATGGACCTGGGCACCTATGAGAGAATGCTCGATATGGATTTAACCAGAGCAAATTTTGCCACCAGCGGCCAGATATTCAGCTCGGTCCTGCACAAGGAACGTCACGGTGACTATCTCGGCAGAGACGTCCAGATGATTCCTCACGTTACCGGCGAAGTCAAATTAAAACTGCGCCGGCTGGCTGTAGAATCCGATGCCGATATCGTATTTGTCGAAATTGGTGGTACTGTCGGCGACCTGGAAAATGCCTATTTCATCGAGGCGACGCGTGAGCTGGCATACGAAGAAGGCCCCAATAGCTGCTGCTTCGTGGCCCTGACCTATATACTGGAACCGAAAACCCTTGGCGAGCAGAAATCAAAAGCTGCACAATTGGGAATAAAGCAGCTTATGCAATGCGGAATTCAGCCTGATATCATCGCCTGCAGGGCTTCCAATCCTGTCAGTGAAAAGGCGCGTGAGAAAATAAGCATATACAGTAATGTTCCAATTGAAAGGGTCATAAGTCTGCCCGATTCTACAAGTATCTATATGATACCGGCTATGCTCAGAGACGCCGGACTGGATTTCGAGGTCTTAAGACTGCTCAAAATCGAGGATAGAATCAATCTGCGGCATGAACGCAGGGCCTGGGCCCAGTGGTGTGATTTCACAGATAAAATCGGCTCCGCTAATCGCCAAATAACCGTCGGAATCACGGGTAAATACACCACGGTCCGGGACAGCTACGCCTCGATAATCAATGCAATTGAACATGCAGGCATCGCTCTGGCTTCGGATGTTAAAATCAAATGGATTGAAACGACCGCCATTAATGACGAAAACGTAGCCGAGAATCTTAAGGACGTTGACGGTATTATTGTCCCCGGCGGCTTCGGCACGCGCGGTGCGGAAGGAAAAATAGCATGCATAAAATATGCTCGAGAGAATAATCTGCCTTATCTGGGACTGTGTTTTGGTTTTCAAATGGCTGTTATAGAATTTGCCCGCAACGTTTGCAGCCTGCCAAAAGCCAACAGCACCGAGATTGAGCCGGACTGTTCCGAGCCGGTCATCGATATATTGCCGGAGCAGAAAAAAATAGAAGGACTGGGCGGAAATATGCGCCTCGGCGGAAGGGAGATAGAACTAAAGCCACAGACGCTGGCGTGGAAGCTTTTTGGCAAGGCGGATTTGGTTAGAATGCGATTTAGACATCGTTACGAGGTTGATCCTCGCTATATTGAAGTGCTGGAAAAGGCCGGCATGGTATTT
>JAOUFU010000585.1 GCA_029858035.1 Phycisphaerae bacterium | reverse complement strand
GCAAACAATATCGCTCTTATTGACGGCAACGGCAAAGTCTTGTGGGAAGTTTTAGGTCATCACTTCGAATCCATAGATGTTGGACAAATCATACCCAATCACCGAACGGCACAATTGCTCGTTGACATCGACCACCAGCCCCATGGCAAAAGTCCTCTTTGGGTGCTCGATGAACAGGGCAATCTCCTCGGCCGGATTGTGACGGATTACAGCCGGCATCACCACCTGCTGGATTGGACGGGTGACGGGGTGAATGAAATTATGGTCGCTCACAATGGCTGTATCTATAACTATAAGGGCAAATGTATCGGTGTCTTCGCTACGCCCAAGCCGACTAAAAACGGCTCAGCCGATGAGACCACTTACGAAAGAAGCATCCTCACCGGCGACATGACCGGGGACGGCATACCTGATGTGGTCCTGGCAACCCCGGAAGCCGTGTACATTTTCAAAAATAAAAATGGGCTAAAGCCCAACAAACCAGTTCCTCTCGGAACCGGACCCAATTTTACGCTGTACTAATACGAGGACTCGAACTCTTGCCGATTAAAATCTTATGAGGAAAAAACGAAACACCATTTTTAATCTCGTTATCCTAACAGCTCTATTAGCAGCAATTAGCAATGCTACGGCGGTTGATTCTCCTAAGTGGTGGAAGGACAACAGGGCAATATATGCATCCTTCGACCTTTCGGGAGCGGGCGGGCCTCTGATGAAGTTCCCCAGTGAAGATATTAAGAAAAAGCTGGGGACATTTCGCAATCTGCCGGTACTTTTACAGGATGCCCGAAAACTCGGCTGCAACTGCGTCTACCTTATAAGTTACTGGGAGCCCGACTACGAAGGCAATAAGGGAGATTATGAAATACGGAGCGACCTCGGTGGGCCGGAGGCTTTCAGGGAGGGGATCGCGAAAATTCACTCGCAGGGCGGCAGGATTATACTGTATCTGGAACCATTTATTATCACCAGAACAAGCAAGGTGGGACAGACACACGGCATGGACTGGTGTATGAAAGATGGGAACGGTAATCCTCAGACATATTACGGCAGGTCCAGATTTTTCCTTATGTGGCCCGGAGTTGGTTCCGGCTGGACGGATTATATTTGCAGCGTAGCGGAAAGACTGGTGCGCCTTTATGGCGTGGATGGTTTTCATCTGGATTCCTACGGCTGCCAATGGGACCTTAAAGACAGCGACCCCGGACATAGAGGTTCTTTTAACGAGGGAGCAATCAATTTCGTACGCACGATGAGAGAGCGAATTCAGAAGATAAATCCCGATGCAATCATCATGCTGGAATGCTGCGAACGCACGGAGCTTCTGGATCTCTGTGACGGCGGGCAAATCGAATCCGGGGCCTGGCTGTACTCGCCTGTGAAGGTCCTCAACGAGAAGCCCTGGGTATCTCAGCACAAATATAAGGCCTTCACATCCCACTATTCGATGCAGGAAATGGATAAAATCTTCGAAATGGGTTACAACTTTTCACTGTCGCCGTGGTGGTTTGAAAACAACACGGCAGAAAAGGACTTCGAGAAAATGCGCGAGCGCATTAAAAAATCCAATGACTGGATAAAACGAATGCGCATCCTGTGGAACTGGGACAATTTGCTGTATATCAACGGGGTGCAGAGACCGGCCAACATCGATTTGTTTCAGTTACGACGTGACCTTGAAATGCGCCGATATGCAAAACCGAAGCCGCAATATTATGACACTGATGCCTATTGGAAGGCAGTTAATGTGTATGAACCTCTCATAAGAAAGCTATTAAACAGCGGTAAACCAATAAAGACACAGGAACAATATTTACGTGGAAAAAACGTTTTGATTTCAAATTAATATGTAAGGAGAAAATTATGTCACGCAGATTGCTCGCTATCGTATGCCTTGTAATGTTAACCTTACAGTTCGGCTGCGAACAGGTAGCCACAAAGGATACACAGGCCAAAGCAGGATTCGTACGAATCTTCAACGGCAAGGACCTTACAGGCTGGGAGCCGAGCGGCGGTGCCAAATGGATAGTTGAAGATGGAGCTATTGTCGGCACACAAGGCGATAACTATGCTCCCGGAGACCTGTTCACGAAAGATACGTACAAGGATTTCTTATTGACTGCCACCTATAGAGTCGAGTGGCCGTGCAATACAGGTATATGGTTTCGATATCAGTCGCCGTCGAAGGCATTCCAGGCCGACATCCTTGAGTATAAGAATCCCGAGTGCTATTCCGGCTCGCTTTACTGTCCCGGCAAAATGTTCATCGCAATGAATACGGATAAAACACTCGTGGACCGGGACGGCTGGAACACAATGAAGGTCCGTGCCGAAGGTGACCATATTCAGATTTGGCTGAACGGCCGGCAGGTCGCCGACGTGCACGACGACACAACTGATTCCGGCAAAATCGGTTTTCAGGTACACCCGGGAGAGCAGTTCGGTCCAATGAAAATAATCGTTCGCGAAATAATGCTTAAGCCGCTTTAATCGTTAACATCGCTGTTCCAAAAAGGACAAAAAGGGCTTCAGAACATCAGGCTGAAGATTCCGCAGAGGCCTCATCCTGAATGTATTCTTTTGGTTTATACCAACGTGCCACCGGTATGAAAATAACTCCGGTCACCAGCATGGAAATCACAAAGAACCAGTAGTAGCTGGCTCCGGGGAGTTTGCTTGTGCCGTCTTCATTCGTTATAACGTTATTTACGACTGCTGCGAACGCGTTTCCAAGCGAGATTGCGAGGAGGTTGATCGATTGGATTAGGGACTTCATTTTCTTAGGGGCCTGGGTG
>JAOUFU010000584.1 GCA_029858035.1 Phycisphaerae bacterium | reverse complement strand
ATACGACCTGCAGCCGCCTGCTTTTCCGCATACCGTCGATAGCCACATTCGTCGCGATTGCAAACAGCCAGCTTTTAATTCTACTTCCTCGAAACGTGTCGGCCTTTTCATGAACGCGTTTGAAGGTTTCCTGAAACAAATCCTCTGCCTGTTCTATACTGCCTGTCATCTGTGTCAAATATCCCAACAAGCTGTCTCCATGTCGGCGTACAAGTTCGCCGAACGCCGTCGTATCGCCCTCAAGATGGGCGTCGATTAAGCTTTTGTCCGTTTTCACCATCGAGGCCAAGTACTCCATCTACCAGTATAGACAGCCATTTTAGCCTATCGGTTGACAATTAAACGTAAATTTTTCGTAAAATTAGCTCTCTATCCCGCTACAGATCTACGACTCATCGGTCTTTTACGGCTAAAACCGCAGTTTCAATACGTCTTATACCCAAGATGTGATTTATCTCTCGACAGTAGGCTCGATCTTCGGTACCGGCTTGTTTATCACCCAGAAAACCGCATTGATAAGCAGACGGCGAAACTGCGGATTTTTGAAATCGTCCACATGCCCCAGTGAAGTATAGAAAACACGTGATTTCCTGTACAAGTTCGTCCAGGCAACCGGCTCAGGCTCTTTTTCCGGAATCGTGCCGATTAACAGCGTCTTGGTCGACTTAGTTAACGGACTTACCTGGTAGAGCGAGCTTATGCTATTAAAAGGCGTCTGCACACCAGCGAGTATCGGATGCCTCGCGGTCCCATCGGCCGTCGTCACGGTCGTTGTCGGCCCGCTGCCGTAATGACCGTGGTAATTCCCGCCCAAAACCTCCGAATCGAAGCTTGGCCACTCGGCGTGACCTTTCTGACCCTTGCCGCGGGCATCGAATGCATGACTGGCAGTCCGCAGCCCAATCAAAGGTTTGCCCATGCCCAAATAAAGGTGCAGGTATTTCATCTGCTCCTGGGGAAATGCCCGCCGACGTGCGAACACGACCACCAAATCCGCCTTCGCCAGTGTCTCCATACCCGCAATCTCGTGCCGCTCCGGCCCGCTGCTCTCTGTGCTGCCCTGCAGTACTTCGCAATAGCATCCGTATTTTGTCTCCAGCTCGTGTGCAAATCCAGGCAGCGACTCGGCCGCCCCATATTCGCTCTCGGCCGAAATAAAAACAACACGCGGCCGTTTGTCATTCCTGAAAACAAATCCCGGCCCACCCGTAAGCGTTGTCGAGGTAATTGTCGGGCAAACATACTTTTCGATATGCTCGATTACAAGGTCGGTGCCGGTAAAGTGGCTTACAAAAGGACGCATACGAGAATTGTACATCGTATCGGTCAGGTCTCGCATCAGCACCACGTTTTTACCAAACCTTGACATATTGCGTAGACCAAACGGACGGCCAAGCACACACATGTTTGTATGCACGCCCATTAAGATAACATTCTTAATACCACGCTGCTCCAGCAGATTCCAGATTTCCTCGCCTGAGTCACTGATTGCATCATCATTGCCAATCTCGATAGTATCGATCTGCCTGCTCCAGGAGAGCCCTGTTTGCACATCGGCTCACAGTCACAGCCGCCGTCACTGTGGTCGATGGGGTATCCTGTTATTTTCTCTTTCTCATTGATCCATGTGCACCATCCGCCAATGTCCTTCGGCAGATTGGCTGCTTTTGGGGCATTCTGCGCCCGCTCGCGAGCAGGATGGTCTTTATAGTGGCCGATTGTCCCGCTCGGAGCGTGGATGATCAGAACACCTTTGTCACGCGCTTTGCATACAACCTCGTTCATATAAGGTGCCAGTTCTCCGACACGCCGCGTCGCTCCCTTGCACCAGTGCTGATTCCACATATCGCAGATGATAATAGCAGTCTCCGAAGCCTTCCATTCCAGTTGGCTATTGGCCACTATGAATTTGCCTTTCCCTTCCGGCGTCTGGACCCGACTGCGAGCAGTCAAATTGAGCTTATTTTCATTTGTCGCAGCTTTCGCGTTTTGCTTTCCTAACTGAAGAGTGTTTAGCAAAATGCCTGTCATCATTAAGAATAAAATGCCAACACCTTTAGATTTTACAATACTCATGCTGATTACCTCCTAACGAACTTACAGCGAATTCTACTACAAAACCATCCCGTAATTCACTCCTTGTCTCTGAATAGTTTCTGTCGATACTTCAAAAAATAGCGATTGTCCGGCCGTTTCTACAACAATTATATCTGCGAATACGGAGTCGGCCGCAGGATTATATCGGTGATGTTGGAAACGGTATCTTTGTAATCGGGATTCGCCCGAAGCTTCTTCCAGTCCGGATCGCTGCTGAACGTGCCCCATTTCTTGTCGCGCATTGCCATATCATCAAATACCAGCATATAGTGCAGATTCGGCATTTTCGGTCCTATTAAAGTCTCTCCGAAGAACACGGCTCCCAAACCAGTCTTTTTAAATATCGCTATCTCGCCGCCTTCATTGAACATCTCAATCTTCTTCTTGGCCGCCTTGATACTGTGACTCTCATATATGCGAAGTTCGAAAATCCTTGATTTCTTTTCCGGCACTTCCAGTTTTGGCATATCTTTGAAAGCTACCATCAGCGAGCTTTCTATCCGCACGTATCCCGGCTCACTCAATGTTGCATTCACAAATTCTGCCTTTCGAAACTCTTCATCAGCGAGCAGGCGTTCTGATGCCTGCTCAACCGAATCCAGAAACTGGTGCACAAGCAGAACATACAGTGTCGAGCTGCTCGTCCCATACATCGAAGTAAAAACACCGACCGGCTTAATCCCTATCCTGTTCATGGCAG
>JAOUFU010000583.1 GCA_029858035.1 Phycisphaerae bacterium | reverse complement strand
ACCAGACCCCCAACGCCCCGCCCCCCAACCCGCCCAACCCCGACAGTTACGCAGCCGTTACCCTCTACAACCGAGCAAACCATCTTGTTCCGCCTGCAAGTTGGGCTTCCCAATGACGCAAAACCAGCGGCCGAGGAGTTTATGATTGCTCTTATCGATAACCTGCGGAGCGCCCTCAGTGGGGCCTTTGATCAGTATAGTACCAAACTCAATAAGCAGCTCCGGCTCGCTGACGAGGAAACCGCCCGTGCAGAACATGAACTTGTTCAGATGCAGGCTCGACTAAGAAGTATCTCCGGCTCCCGGGACCTCTCGCGGAATGTAATTCTCGGAGATATTAGCAGCCTGCGCCAAAAACTCCAGTCCACCATAATGAAGCGGGCCTCGGATGAAAGCCTCTATGAGGCAACAACCAGGCAAATAGCGGAAGAACAAGCCAGGCGGAAAAAGCTTGTCGAAGATGACCCGATTACCAGGGAATTTATGTCGATACTCGATGTGCATGAAAGACGCTTGAAAGATACTCAAAAACTCTATGACGCCGGCAGGGCTTCCGCGGCCGACCTGGAAGACGTCAGGGAGAAAATCATAAGAGCCAGGATAGAGCTTGCAAAAAGACAGGAAGAGGTAAGTAATCCTCCGGGTGGTATTGTGTTAAGCTCTCTCAATAATGATTTGGCTGACCTCTCGACAAAAGTGGCTCTGGCCCGGCAGGAAATTAACAGTTTTGAAAAACAGCTCAAAGAGGCCGAAGAACTGCTTGAAAAAGCCGACGGTTATGAATTGCTTTCACTGAAGGCCGACATTGCCAAACAGAACCTTGAGGAGGCTCTTTTATGGCGTGCCCGATTAGGTCGCAATATTCGCTCTATCCAGCCGCCGTACGTAACTGTTATCGGCGCCGAATAAGCCAGTTTATACAAAAAGCTATCACCGGCGCCCGTTATTATAGTCTACCGGTGGCTGCCGAGCACAATAACGCGATTCTCGCTTCGTGAACAGAGAGGTGATACCCAGACTCTCAGGCTCAGGCCAATAGATACATACACCAAGTTTTGACGAATGTGTTATACCTCAGCCAATATAACGGTGTAATTTTTGCCATAGAACTTGGCGCACTTTGGGCAGGTCGTATAGAAAAAGTACATCTTTTTAATTTCCCTGGCCTTTGATTCGACGTGGGCCTTCATCTCCTGGACCCAATGACCAATGTTCTTGTAGGGCCCTTCAAAGACCTTGGTCAGGAAAGTTCCTGATATCCTTACCATTTCCGCCCCTGGTACTTCTTTGGCCACTGCAATATACACATCCGCCCCCCAGAGTGATTTTTCATCCGAAAGCAGTAAGGGCTCCTTTGGAAGGGCCTCGGCTTCCACAATCTTCTCTATATTTCTTACCATCACTTTCCCAAAGTTCAGCGGAATGTGAAAGAAACTTCTGACATGGTCCTTAATAAATAATTTGTCCTGAAAAGTCACCTCTTTCTCATCCCACGGCTCGGGATTAAACCGTAAGCAGCAGCCTGTCTCTGATTGTTCATAAAGCTTGTCCATGACTATTATCTCCTTTCCTCGTATTTGGTTAAAACATTTTGGTTCTCAGACTCAGTTCTCTAACTCCGGCTACTACACAAAAAAGAGGAGGCAACTGATAAGCCGCATCCTCGCCTGAATATGAAATCCGTAATGTTGCAAAACACCCTCCCTATTAGTGTTTAAAATGCCTCTTGCCGGTAAACACCATCGCGATCCCGTGTTCGTCCGCAGCGGCAATTACTTCATCGTCTTTGTTTGAGCCGCCCGGCTGGACTATGCAGGCAACCCCGGCCCCGGCGGCATTTTCAACATTTCCTGAGCAAAGACTGGATTTTTGTTTTAAGACTCTCAAGTTTTGTTTCGATAATATTCCAGACAGTAGTTGGGTTTAAACTGTCGTAGCCATGGACAAGAATATGACGAAAACCAATAATGTTCAGATAATCCGGTATCTGTCTGGCAGTTTCAGGTTTGACTTTATCCAGTTGTACCAATGCCTCACCGATAATCTGCAGTTCTCTTTCTACCGCTGAACGAAATGCACGGTCTTCTATATAATCGGTCACAGTTCTGCTAAGAGTGAATTCAAGCAGAAATTCACATGAACTGAGCATATCATAGAGATATTTCTCCGGTTCACGATGCGACATAAATCGGGTTCCTCGTCTCGTTGACGTGTTTTATGAAATAAGGATTCCGAAGCCCACCCACTTCTACTAAATCCACTCGCCGATTGAACAACTGTTCCATTGCGCGGAGCAATTCGAAAAAATTATCAAATCGCCGCTGATTAACATCGGTATCAAATTCGACAAGGAAATCAATATCGCTGGATTCACTAAAATCACCAGCAACCGATGAACCAAAAGCATCAAGACGTACCACATGATACCTGCGGCACAACTCCACAAGGGCCTGGCGATTTTCCTCAATTATGGATTCCATAGTTATTCTTGGCCTCTTTAAATACTTGTACTGCTATTTGATCACAAAAACGAGAAAGTGAATGCAGGAATTTTCTGGTTTAATCTTTTCATTTTTGTGATTTATTGCTTCAGTCTTATACTCTGAACGCTATCAAGTATCAATGCTTAAAGTGCCTTTTACCAGTAAACACCATTGCAATCCCGTGCTTGTCGGCAGTAGCGATTACTTCATCGTCTTTATTCGAGCCGCCCGGCTGGACTATGCAGGCCACCCCGGCCCCGGCGGCATTTTCCACGTTATCGGGGAATGGGAAGAAAGCATCCGAAGCCATAGCAC
>JAOUFU010000530.1 GCA_029858035.1 Phycisphaerae bacterium | reverse complement strand
ACGCCGGCCAGCGATAGCATCGTCGGCGCAAAATCAATGAACGCAACCAGGTCTTCATTGACGGTCTTGGGCTTGAGGGCATCGGGATTGGAAGGGGCGGCGAGCTTTCGCCACTTTTCCGGTACGCGGATGATGAGCGGGACGTGGATGCCGGAGTCGTAAATCCATCGCTTGCCCCTGGGCAGGCCCCGGCCGTGGTCGCCCCAGAACCAAACGATGGTATCTTCGGCAAGACCGGCCTTGTCAAGCTCGGCCAGCGCCTTGCCGACCTCCTTGTCCATCAGTGTAACAATATCATAATACTGGGCCCAGTCTCTTCGAACGGTCATAGTATCGGGATAGTATGGGGGCAGGACGGCGCGGTCCGGGTCGTGCCTCTCGTGGGGCTTGAGACTCAAGAGCCGCTTCCTCATGCCTTTGCTCCTGTTGCGTATCTGACTTTCATGCGAAGTTGTAAAATTGAATACGGCAAAGAACGGCTGCCCCTGGACACGGTTCTTCCAGTGGGCGTCATTGCTGGACTCGTCCCACGCCGTAATCGGCGGGTCAAACTGGTAATCGGTCTTCGAATTGTTGGTGCAGTAATAGCCGGCGGCGCGGAGGTATTCGGTGAAACACTTTACCTCCGCCGGCGGAACGCCCTGGCAGCGCATGTGGTGGGTTCCGATAGTGGTCGGGTACATGCCGGTGATGATGCCCGAACGCGCGGGCGCGCAAACGCCGGCGTGGGAATAGGCGTTGGTATAACGCACGCCCTCGGCGGCGAGCTTGTCGATGTTCGGCGTTACAGCGTATTTATCACCGTAGCAGCCGAGGTCGGGGCTGATGTCCTCGCAACTGAGCCAGAGGATATTCGGCTGCTGGGGTTTCGCTGTTTCTTCTGCTTTGAGTGAGACGCCGGACAGCATCATCGCCGCCGCTGAACCCGTGCTAATCCGCAGAAACTGCCGCCTGTCCATATTTTTCCCGGAACCTGCCATAAATACAACCTCCAAACGTTATAAGATTATGTTGACTACCGCTAAATATTAAACAGTCGACAGCAAATAATCAATCCCAAAATCCCCGCTTAGAAAGCCAAAAACCGGATACTATTAATGTAAATCCGCCCCGAAATCCAAATCACACCCTTCCAGGCTTTTTAATTCACAGCACCCAAATTTTTGACTTGAATACAATTATAGTTTTGGTTATTATGGAAACATAAGGAATTAGCGTACACTCTTAATTATCATCATTTGAGAAAGAGCAAGAGATGAGAACTGCTACGGCCATATTGCTTACGATGTGTTGTTGCGTGTCGGGGCTTTTAGCAGGCACTGAAGCAGAACAGCCAGATGAGCTTGTCGGACGATGGGAACAGTTGTCTCTTCCCCCATCAAGGCACCCTGGTGTTTCTGCTATAGGTATCGAACCTGAAGGCACCCTTTGGGTGATGGCTAATAATTCAGTCTATTACTGGGATGGTCAGGAATTTCGTCAGCCCGTAAATACTAAACTGACTTCGGGATACTATCTAGCCAAACTCTATGGCGGGCCTGACCGTGGGCTCTATGCAACTCAAACAGGTGAGCACGATCATACGGGTAAAGTCTATAAACTGGTCGACGGCAACGCAATTTACGTAACGGATTTTTACTACGACAAGAGCTACAATTATCCCGCCTTGTATGTATCCAAATCCGGCCTGTTGTTTAACTGGGGTACCCACTTCCTTGCAGTTTACTTTGAGGACCAATGGAAGCAAATTGAAGCACATTTGAGTCCTCAGTACACCCTAACTTTCGATACGGGAGACAAAGTTTACTTCTACTACAATGGAAATCTTTATTCAGTTGACAGGGACGGCAACTTCAACAAACGGCAAATCTCGGCGCCGATTGAGAGCATCCCCGTCCAAAAGAGAATCCATGGTGTCCTCTGGGGACAGGATAAAATGCTTATCTTCGATTATGTCTCCAAACAGTTCTATGCCTATCATCTCGATACAGGCGAGCCTGTCAACACTGAGCCGATAAATTCATATCTTGCCGATCGATCCGTCAACGATTTATTTTCTACCAATAATGGTGACGTTTGGCTGCTAATAAGAAATCGAAGCTATGCACTTCTTAGAATAACACCCGAATGTGACATTACAACTGTTAAAGAGACAGCGAAGCTTAGTTGGGATCACGTACAATTTCGACAATTTCCCCATTCTGTGCTTAGTGCTTCTGACGGTTCTATATGGTTCTCATCACGCCAAGATGGAATAGTGCGATACAAGAATGGCAAGTTGCAGGTATTTGACTGGAGGCAAGGTGTAAGTTTTGGTATATGCCGATATATTCTTGAAGATTCGCAAGGACAGATATATGTTTCGTCCGACAATGGCGTTCACGTATTCCGTCAGGGCCAGCCAACCCAACTGTCTACACAGATTCATCAATGGCAAGAATACCGACCTTCCTCTTCACATCCGGTCCGTGACAGCGAGGGAAATATCTGGATGTGCTTAGAGGACCATCCCGGCCATATTTCACGTTGGGATGGATATCGCTGGCATCATATGAAGGTTCCTTTTGACACATCCAAGGTCCACTCTCTTATCACAGATGATCAAGGACATATATTGCTCTCAGCACCAAGCTCTCGCTCTCTCCCTTGGTATGACATCAGTCCATACGACATTAATCAGTATAAAAATCTCAAGGACATACTGATCGCGGCTGTAGCCAGGGGTGCTAAGCGGTTTCACGCGGACAGATTTATTCAGATCAGCATAGCCATCAAAGGTAGTAAGATATGGATTGGGCATCATAACACAGACATCGTTTCTTACTTCGACGGCGAACAATGGGATGATTTTTATGTGCGTACTGATATTGATTACTTATATGAGAGTCCTAAATACGGTATCCTGATCAGGACAAAGGGAGGCAAATACTATACCTACGACGGCGGCCAAATCTCCCTTGTTGAGATTCCAAAGTATGCCCCTACACGATGGCTTTTAGGTCCCAAATACCTTCAACCTTTCGAACAGGAGATCCTCGATGAGTATCCTGAAGAATATATTCCCGTTGAACGCGCAGAGGACGGGAAATATTACATGCTGGTTCGCCAAGAAAGTGATAATACCAACACATCAATCGACAGCGGCT
>JAOUFU010000177.1 GCA_029858035.1 Phycisphaerae bacterium | reverse complement strand
TATCGCAGGTCTGATCCGATAGATCGTTACATCACGACAGTTACACCGGGATTCTGGGGTGGTCACTGGAGTGACTACCTTGGGGGAGGGGTTGTTAGATTCTTCGGCGGCCGTGCCATAGGATGTGGCTTTCAAAATACGCCGATATCATACATTCAAAAACGCCAGGTACTCGAGGACCGCGCACATAATCTCTGGATCGATGTCGGTTGGTATTCCGGTGCCCGACATATCTTCATGAAGCGATTAAGTGACTTCAAACTCACAACCGAAAAGGTCCCTACTGAAATAAAGCGCTCAGTAACGATAAACACCGAGGCGCTTCTTGCCGGCCGGCCTCAATCCAATACAAAACTTTTCTGGCGGTTCAAAGAAGGTCCCTGGCGCGGTGGCGAACGTACAAATTCAGCCACCATTTATTTCCCGGCCGACGGCCTTTATCAAATCGAGATGGTGGCGATGGGGCCTCTGGGCGGCATCACTCCGGAAATAAGCTTTGCTGTAAACGCCACGGTTTCTCTACCTGATACTATCCTCACAGAAACCGGACCATACACATCCAAAGACATAATCTGGCAAATCCCGGCAAGCGCAGTCCCCTCCGAATCGGGTCAGATACCCCACCTCGCATATCGGATTGACGAAAAAGAGTGGAAGCAGGCATATAAGGACAAAATGATTTCATTTAAGGAACTTGAACCGGGGGGATATAATATACAAGTCACCGCAGTTGAAGAAGAAAGGTACTATGATGCCACACCTCTGGCCTTCAATGTAACTTTTGCTCCGGACTATAACTTGATTGTAGAAAAACGCCTTGAGCTAATTATGAGCGATGATCCCAACGAATCACAAACTGCACTGGCCGAGATCAAGATGGCCGGGCCTGATGTACTTGGAGTCCTGCAACAGAGATTAACCGAGGCCCACAAAGTTTTAAAACTGATCGACGTCCTAGAACGATTAATCCGGGAAATTCAGCGAGGTCCGCTGGATGTGGAATATCCTCGCCGTTTCGATCACATACCACCTCCTCCACCTCCGCAGAGATTAACCGCGGCTCGCAAAGTTTTACAACTGATCGGTGCCCTGGAACGATTAATCCGAGAAATTCAGCGAGGACCGGATGACGTGGAATATCGCCGCCGTTTTGAAAACGGACTTCCCCCTCCACCACCACCACCTCCTCCTCCTCCACAACCACCAATACGCTGAACGAAAGAAAGTACTGTCAGCAGTTTGGGGTTGCCAAATGACATGCGCTTACTAATCTGGTGTGGTTGTTTTTTTCCCGAAGATTTGGAGTGAGTCCTTTATGACGGGCAGGGTCTTTATCCGGACCTGTGGGTCGTAGGCACTGCCGGTCACCTCCATTCGGACAACGCCGCCGCCGATGTCCTCGGCCAGCGATTGCATAACGGACGGTTCTGCATCGGCAAGCCGCTTGCCGCGGACGGTGAGGCTCAGGTCCACGTCCCTGGATTTCAGGTCCATTGAGCCTGAGCCGTTAAAGGCAAGGTCCCGGCCCGACAAGTCGAACTTGTCAAAAACCAGGTGATTGTCTTTGATATACGAATCAACGAACATTCGCTCGAACACAAAATCCTTCGACTCCGTCAATTGTAATACGTACAGCAGCTTTGCCAGAGGCGAGGGTTTTCCCACGTGCATATCGCTGATTATCAGCCTGCATCTGCCGAGGCGCGAGGAACCGCCAACAACACCGGACGTGAGGCTCAATGAGCCGCTCATCTTCCCGCTGGTCGCGCCGTAGGATTGTGAGTCCGGCAGCGCTGCCGGCGATTCGTCACCATGCTCCGAAAGGGTCCACGAACGTTCCTGAATGCGGTTGGGTTCCGAAAGGGGTTCCCCAAACGCGAAAGAGTGCGTTTGGGGGGCCCAAAGGAATTGTTTTAAGTCGATATCGACGAAGCCTGCCTGGAGCAGATATTCCGAGGGGCCCTGCTTCGACTGTTTATATTCGAGCTTGCCCGTCAATTTTCCGCCGTAACAATCCGCAGTCAAATTATCAATCAGCCAGCTTTGGCGGTCGCGGTCATAATTCATGTCCGCTTTTAAGGCGGTAATGGACTTGCCGCGGACCTTGAGAGTGTCGGCCCGGGCTCTCACGCGGCTCTTACTGAAGCCGGCGCCGGTCTTGTACAAACCGTTCATATCCAATACGGCATTCATGTCCGTTACACTGGGCCATATATCCAGATTGCAGTTTTTCAACTTCGCAGTACCGCCGAAATCGAAATCTTTTTGCCCGTCTTCGGCTTTGGACATCTTCACATCTTCAAAGTTCAAATCAAATCGGCCTTTGGGCGCCAGCTTTTCGTACAAATCCCGCAGGCCTTCGGGCAGGGCCGGGATCAATCGCCGGTCGAAGGAAATGTCATCGGCTGAAAGAGCAATCCTGCCGCTGTCGAAAGCATTATCCGCAAGCGCTATTTGGCCGTTTAATTTTATGGTCGGAGTGATTGCCGTCGGCGGAACGTCATTGGCGGCGGTCGCAGTAATATCTTCCAGCTTGATAGCGTCGGCTGTTATTATCAATTTCCCGGTGATATCTTTCAGGGGATAAGGGGCCGGGGCGGGGCCGGTGTCCGCTGATTCCTTTGCGAAACTAAAGCTTGCGCTGTTGCCGAGACAATTTACGGTCAGCTTATGGTCGGGACAATCGTTCGGCCCGGCTCTATTCAAATCTGCGATAAGATTAATCTTTCCCTTTGGCTGTAATTTGGAAACATATTCTGCCAGTGACGTCGCCATCAGCCCGAACAAATCTTCGTTAAGCTCCATCTGCTCGGCGCGCGCTGTCAGGCAGTAGCTGGATTGTTGGGCCTGATCGGTCGGCCAGATTCGGCCTGTAAGTGAAATCGTACCCTCATCGTATCGACCGGTGAAATCCCTCAGGTTTATCGAATTAGGTCCGACATCAGCTTTTGCCGATATGTCGCTGATTAGAAGTGGCAGTCTCTGAAGCTGCAAAGAAGCCTTTTTGAGAGAGACGTCGGCTGTGAAGCTTGTCGGGCCTGCATTGGGCTCTGGTGTAAAAATCTTCACGTTGGCATCGGCGAGGCCGGCCATATCGTATTGCTCGTAAAAGTTCCTTTGTTTGGCGGGCAATGCCGCCGCCAGCTCGGAATCCAGGGGGACATCTTTTGCGCTGATTGACAGGTCGAATATCGGCCTCTCAGTGTTCTGCCCCGTGACCTTACCATTAAACGATATTGTACGCCCGTTGTATCGCGAAACCAAATCCGAGATAGTAATATCGTGGTCATCGACCGACAAATCCCCGGCAAGGTTTTTTAACGGATAAGGAAATTTCTCATAGGTCGCTTCAACGTCAATAAGCCCGAGGTGGAGGCTTTTTTTCATCCGGGTTGGTGACTGCTGGCTGAATGTATAATCAATGGCCGAGGTGCCGGCCGGTGAAAAAACCGACCAGGACTTCTTCTGTTGCGTGTTTAGCGCATCATAGAGGTCACTGTCCAGAAGCATATTGTCACTTCTAATCCGGATTTCGCACTGCCAATCGGCCCCGAAGCCTTTTGACCAGCCGTCAAAAGTCAAGCCAACGTCATTGTGTCTGCCGCTCAGGTTATTAAATGAGGCACTGTCCCGGGTTAAATCCACCTCGCCGGTAATATGCTCAACAGGATATGGAAAACTGACGTCTCGAATCGAAACATCCTTACAATAGACCTTTCCGCTGAGCTTGCTGTCGCTGAGGCGTTCTAAATTGCCGGACGCATCGAGGTCGAAATCAATCTGTCCGACGGGACAGAACCGTCTGAAAAAACCCTGCAAAAAATCAAATGCACTCGAGCTTTCTACAAACGGCGTCTCATCGAAGGCAGCCGTATCGCTGCCGGCGCTGCGCGTGCCGACACAATCTTTTAATTTCATCTTCAGTGAGTAAGTATTGTTCGCATCGTAAGTTAAGTCGGCAGCGAGGACCTTTATGTCCCAGGCCCTCTCAAGGGTTGGAAGATTCGTTGTCGAAATCCCGCCTGTAATCGTAATGCTGCCCGGCTGCCATGTGCCATTTAATGTACTCTTTCCGGCCTGTGCCATTTCTTCCGTCGTTATAGTGAAGTTGTAAGCGGCCGGCGTCCCTTTTGCAGGGATAAACCTCGCATCGATGGGTATTTTTGTAACGACTTTAAGCTGCCCTTTTGAGACCTTGCTGTATTGAAGCGTGCCCCTTTGGAGACGCACTCCGGGCATTCGCCCATTCCCGCCTTTAGGGACATTGAGCTTAAGGCCCGCAGTATTCCATTGCCTCGCATCCAAATCGCACTGCGCATTGAAAACAAAATCATTAACGGTTATTTCCTTCAAGCGCGGGCGAACCAGCAGTAAGCTGCCTATGTCGAAGCGAGCATATACCTTTTCAGCTTTGAGTATGGCATCGTCGTACTCTCGGATTTGCTCAGGTTTGATTACAAGTTTTTCGATGGAGACCGAGCCGTCAAAGTTGAAATCGATTGATTTTGCCTTGATTTTCGCGCTGGTAAACTCGGCAACCTGTTCGATGGCGACCTGACGCAAAAACCGGCCGGTCAGCGTGAAAGCAAGCCATAAAACCGCAGCCAGAATCACAAAATCCACGAGCCTGCGAAGGAAAATCCTCTTGCCGCTTCTGTTCTTTCTTAATGCTCTGTTTTTAGCCATGGATTTCACAGCTCATATCGGTTTTAGTTTCTTGTTGACCGTACACGGCCCAACATTCGATTATCATTTATCGACAATTATTTTTTTATCGCCTTGTCCGCAATATCCCGACGGCAATAAGCGCCGTCGAATTGTATCTTATCGACGGCTTCATACGCCTTGTCTTTTGCCTGCCAAATCGTGTCCGCTAAGGCGGTTACGCCCAGCACCCTGCCTCCGCTGGTTACAATGTCCCCATCCTTGAGAGCGGTCCCCGCATGGAAGACGACAACATCCTTAAGTTTGCCCGCCTCATCCAGGCCGGTTATTATTTTGCCCTTTTCATAACTGCCCGGATAACCGCCGGATGCCATCACGACGCAAACCGCCGGCCGCGGGTCCCATTTGAGAGTAATATCGTTTAATTTGCCGTCACAAACGGCCAGGCATACCTCGAGCAAATCGCTTTTCAGCCGCACCAAGATAGGCTGCGTCTCGGGATCGCCGAAGCGAACGTTATATTCGAGAACTCTCGGGCCGCCGGCCGTCATCATAAGACCGGCGTAGAGAACTCCCTTATACGCCCTGCCGCTGCGGTTCATGCCATCCACCGTCGGCACGAGAATCTCGCGGGTTATCTGGTCCATCAATTTATCGGTGACCACAGGAGCGGGACTGTAGGCGCCCATTCCACCCGTATTGGGGCCGGTGTCACCGTCACCGATGGGCTTGTGGTCCTGCGAGGATTCCATAACGTAAATATTCCGGCCGTCCACAAAGGCCAGTATTGACGCCTCTTCGCCTAAGAGTTTATCTTCGACGATGACTTTCTCGCCCGCGGCCCCGAATATCTTATCGCACATTATCTTCTCAGCGGCCAAAATCCCGTCCGCAGGATCGTCACATACATAGACGCCCTTGCCCTTTGCCAGGCCCGCCGCCTTTACAACTACCGCTTCGTCCCTGCTTGCGATATATGTTTTGGCATCCTCGAAATGCTCGAAGACTCTGCCCTCGGCGGTGGATATGGCGCTGGAGCGCATCAGTTGTTTTGAAAACGCCTTGTCCGCTTCGAGCTGTGCCGCCTCTGCGCTTGGCCCGAACGCCTTTATCCCGGCCTCTTCAAACTTATCAACAATCCCTGCCGACAATGGGTCTTCCGGCCCGACTACGACAAGTCCGATATCATTTTGTTTTGCAAACTCCAGCAGCTTTTCGATATCATTGACACCGATATCGACATTTTCCCCGCACTGAGTCGTGCCCGCGTTGCCCGGGGCTATATAAAGTTTGTCTAAATCCTTCGATTGAGCCAATTTCCACGCTATCGCATGTTCACGCCCCCCGCTGCCGATTAAAAGTACATTCATCCTGCTAACCTCATATAACGATTGGTTATTCTTTCGTTTATAAGTTTTGCCGAACCCGTTATGATATTGACACTTGAAAATAAAGGCAAGAAAAAAGACCGCAAGTTCAAATACATCCGAATTTGCAGCCGTATGCTTCTAAATCCCAAATTCCCACAATTTATCAATTATCAATAATCATTTGTATGGCAGGGATCCAGATGCCTTTTTACAACAAATTCTACATTCTTATTTCTGACTTCTAAATTCCCACAATAATCATTTATCACTCATCCTTAATCATTTATATGGCCTGCCACGTGGGATAGCGAAGCGTTATCCCTTTGGGGTATTTTTTATATTTGCATCTTGATTTTTGATTTATTTATGCTATCCTGCTACCGCTTACTAAGGAAAAGCAACCGGTACGTTAGCGCAGAGACTAAATATTTATTCCGGTATGATTGGGTAGATTCGATAATAATCAAGAAAGGAGATTCAAAATGAAACACGTTCTTCTTGCTGGCCTTTGTCTAATGCTGCTGGTTGCTTGTGGCTGTCAGTCGAATGAAGTCGCTGAATCGCCATCGTTGTCCCCTGAGCAGCTCGTTGAAGCCGCCGAAGCGACCTACGTGGCTCGTCTCCGTGCCACCAGGGGTGGAACCCCGGATCCGACCAACGAATATTATCCAGTGTACTGGGCGGATGGGATCAAGGCCTTGAACCCAATCAAGGTCTACAAACACATGAACAACATCGTCGTTGTTCAGCGCATCACCGACGGGACGGAGCAAGGAAAGTACATCTGTCTTCCCATCTCATCGTATATGCCTATGACGGGAGACGACGGTTTTGTCTTCAGTCCGGAGCCGTTGAGCGGCAACAAATACACATTGTGGAATAATGGCGTCTTCGATTTCAAGAGGACCGGAACAAAGTAAGTGTCTTTATATTTAGCCGCGTCCTCTGGGCGGGGTTGTTAGCCCCTTGTACTGCAAGGGGTTTCTTTTGTATTTTTTACCCGGCACTGTCGGGGATTGTCATTCCCGCGAAAGCTTCAAATCCATAAGAAAATGTCATTGCGAGGCCTGCTTTTTAGGCCGAAGCAATCTCATCTTTTTTGCTTTTTTCTTTTTGATATTTGCATTCTTTTATGCTATTCTGTTCCCACTTACTAAGGAAAAGCATCTGCGGATTTATATTAAAAAAACGCCGGCTTTGTCGGCCTCAACAGGCTAAATACTATATACTGGATACTAAATACTAATTGTTATGGTATGAAATGGGCGGGCAACAAGTCTGATGAAAGTAGATAAAGAATGCACCGTTACATTAAATTCGTGTTGCTGACAGGCGTATTTGCTTATTTAGTTTGTATTTCCAGTTCCGAAGCGTCCTCTATGGAAAGCCAGGAGCTACTAAAGCAACAACTTGCAAGGATACGCGCTAAGAATATAGGTAAAGGAACCAACTGGGAAAAGCTGGAAACTGAATGCCTCGCACTAATTAAAGACTATAACTCGCCCCCCGATAAGGGCAGGATATATGCCACAATTGCACGTATTTACGCGGAAAAGAGTTACTCTTCCTCCTCAGAAGATGTGCGGATACCAAAAGCTATCAAATATTGTAAAAAAGCCTTGCAACATCCTCTGGAGGCAACAACTGCCTGCGAGATGTATGGCAGTTGGGCTGGCGCTTTAATGGTTAAATATTTTAATTGTGCAGAAAGTGAATTTGTCAAACGAAGGCGAGAAGCAATAATCCCGTGTCTAACTGGTCTGAAGTTAGCTTTGGATAACAAGGCGCCGAAGGAAAGACAGAAGGTGCCTCCTGTGGACATACTCAATTTTCATGGACCCAAAACTCATCCTATCTACCAGAAACTATTGAAAGAACATAACGAACAACTGGCGAAACACAGGAAGGCCATGCTACTAAATGAACTCTATTTTCAGCGCTGGGCACTTACGCGGATATGCGCGACTTTATATTCACGTAAGCCGTACGATATTGATGAATTAAAGAGCTATGCCGACAAGGTTCTTAAGAAGTACAAGGAAGATGTTAACCACCTGATTGTCGAAGTCCAGGCGGAGATCGCGAAGAAGGAAAAAGTATGGTCTAATGTTCCTGATGAAGCAGCTTCAGTTTCACAACCTGTATCGAAGGCACCCTTCAAAGCTGCTCTTCGTCCTGATGGCAAACCCAGCAGGATAGAAGTTGACATACTGAAAGTATGGTTACAGTCGGAACTTAAAAGATACGGAGTTAGTGATTTCACTACCGAATCGTTGGTAAAACTGCTCGGCAGCGAAATTAGTTCCGTCAGGTTTCTTAGTGCCTCACTTCTGGGAGAGAGGAAGGAAATATCTGCCATTCCGAGTCTGGAAGCAGCATTGCAGGATGAGTCGCTCAATGTGCAAAATGCTGCTACCGTGTCTTTACTAAAAATGGGTAACAGGAAAGGAATTAAGGTTTTGGAAGAGTTTTGCGAAAAAGCATCTAAAGAGTTTGACGAAGGTTATTATAAAAACACGGTAAATTATTCAGATGCGTTGACAGTGCTGGCTGATGCAGGTG
>JAOUFU010000582.1 GCA_029858035.1 Phycisphaerae bacterium | reverse complement strand
ACAGATGAACATGGCCATGCGCCCATACCATTACAACGTCCACATACCTTAACTGCAGCTGTGGGAAAAAAAGATTTTTGCTCGCTATTGATTGTCACCAAACCATTGCGAAAGGGTGAATTGTATCATAATATTGATATCTCATGGCAGGCTCCTGAACGTCCTAGTAATTACCAGCATTTTAATATTAGAGATGCCAAAGCGAATAAAATAAGTTTATCTCTATACATGCCTAAAAAAGGTGGATATGAACCGCCGCCCTATCCAGGCTACACGGGCTATTGAATATACAGAGCACATTACACAGAACAACCAAATCCACTGGACAGCGCATAGCCGTTTTTTTGAAATCAATTGTCGGTTGCCGCTGCCAGTGATTTTCCTCGTTGTGCTCAAAATATAATTATGAATAATCTGAGGCAGTTGCTGTAATGAACTTTTTTGGCATGCCACTAATTCTGATAGTCGTGGCCGCATACTCTGTGTATCTTTTCTATCGCATTTTCAAGTCATCCTTGAGGGCTAATCAAAAAAGCAATCAAGATACAGATCTTATATCTGAAGAGAGAAAAGATATCAGCGGCGCAGATTCCACCAGCGATGTGTGTAAAGCTCCCTCGAAACTGTATAGGGTTAAGAAAATGATTGAATCATGGACTGACGAGGCACCTGCTTCAGGAGATCGTGTATTTGTCTACATTTGGTTTTGGATCATTGCTTTCTTTCTCACTGGTCCTTCAGCAGCTTATTTCCTACCACTTTTCCCTGCCGGGCTATTTTTTGCTTTATCTCCAAACTCAAACGAAAATCCAGTGAACTTTGCAGTATTTGGATGGTTCCTTTATGTAATTCATGCTGTCTTCTTATTTACAGCTACAAGCAAGAGATTATATATCGGTCTATTTGTCATACTATTGTTCATGCTTCTAACAAATGTTGTAGGATGTCGGAAGGTGCTCAGTGGGTTATCAGGAGCTCACTGACGGCAAAGAATAGTAAAAATGCACGACAACAAAATCGAGGCGACAGGGATTAACCTCGGCGGTTTTTCAAGGGCTGGTTGCCCCTGCGCCTCATTTGTTTCGTTAGGTGTAATAATGATAAGAAAAATACTCGGAGCTTTAGGCATAGGGGCAATGTTGATGACTCAAGCGCACGCAATGGATTTACCAGCACCATACAAAACTGATGAAGCAAACTTTATTTATAATTTACTGTTTTGTGATAAGCCGTCTCTGTTTAAGCCAAAAGATCAATCCAAACCTACATACTGGGAGACAGCTTTATTTTCTAAACCAAATGAAAAAGAAATAAGAAAAATAGCAGAAAATACAAAGGAAGAAAGTCGCATTCGCGTATTAGCATATAATTGGCTTAGGAGTAACTCTCATTCAGTACCTAAAGGTTTATTGCTCGGTGTAATCGTAGAAGTTCCATTAGAAAACGGTCTAGATGTATTAGCGGCATATCCAGATGGAAGGGTCAGATATATAAACCAAACAGGTAAAATGACTATTGTTGAAGGTGGAGCGCCGTCAATCGAAGCTTTGGCTAAAGAGCTTGTTGATAAGTCGAAGGTAGTAGTTAGTAACATTGGCCCATGGGAAAAAGCACGGTTACCTGCTCCAGCAAAAGGAAACATCCGCCTGACCTTTTTAGTTTCGGATGGTTTATATTTTGGTGAAGGTCCTTTTTCATTAATGCAAAGAGACCCAATGGCAGCACCAGTCATAAATAAAGCAGTTGAATTACTTCAGGTGGTTGTAAATGCTTCAACAAATTAAAACACCTAACAAGTCAAGCCAGCCGACGCCTCAAAGCGGCGCGGCTTCTTTCCAACGTTCTCGCGGATTTCTTCCGTAAATCTTCAGTAATTGTAATTTCTTTCTCCTGTCTAGTAGAAGGTGAAGCCGCCATCTGTGGTCCGTCTCCTAATACTGTTGATTATCAGGTGAAGTTTTAAATTGCCGCTGAGATTTGCCATTCGAAACATGCTGCCTTGACTTGCGGGGCGGTGCTGCGCTTGGAGTTCATAGGGTAAGGTCTTTATTCTTGCATAACCTTGCAGCCAGCATAGTTCCTATAGCGAGAAGTACAACAGCGCAGCGGTGCGGAAGTTCAGAAGTCAAAATCTAACACCCTCTGCAAAGACGACTATGGGGACTGCCTTTGATCTGCCGTATTTAACCTTCTGATTTTTTGAAAAGGTACTTGATCGTAAGTCCCTGGACCAGGATGGAAAACACTACTACTACATAGGTCATGGTGATAATTGAGGCCCTTCCGGGTCCCGCAGGCAGGGAAAGCGCAAGGGCAACGGATATCCCGCCGCGAAGTCCGCCCCACGTCATGATCTGCAGGGATTTGAAGTCGAATTTCCTGCCCAAAGACATCAGGGACTGGGGCAGACCGATAGAGATAGACCGTGCGAGAAGGGCAACCGGGATTGCCATGCAGCCGGCAAGCAGATATCTTCCGGACAGCGTGATTACCAGCAGTTCGATGCCGATTAAGACGAACAGAAGGGCATTGAGTATCTCGTCTATAAGTTCCCAGAACATGTCGAGATTGAGCCTCGTCTTTTCCGACATGGCAAATCTGCGTCCGTGATTTCCGATCAGCAGTCCGGCAACAACTATCGCGATGGGGCCCGAAGTATGGATGGCCGTTGCCAGTGCGTACCCTCCTGTAACCAGGGCAAGTGTGATGAGGATCTCCACCTGATAGTTGTCTATGCTCTTAAGCAGGAGGTAGGCGATCCAGCCTGCTGCCAGTCCAAGAAGTATCCCGCCGATCATTTCTT
>JAOUFU010000094.1 GCA_029858035.1 Phycisphaerae bacterium | reverse complement strand
GCGGTCCTCCGTGGACCATTGAAACACGCGACCGTAGCGCTCTACCGTCTCGACTAAGATCCGCCCCTCGCGCACCGTCAGCGTCGGCTTCTCGCACTCGACGTCCTTGCCCGCCCGCAGGGCCGCCAGCGATATCGGCACATGCCAGTGGTCCGGCGTCGATACCATCACCGCATCGATATCATCCCGCGCGATGACCTCCCGCCAATCCCTGTACGTGGCACAATCTTTGTTGCCGTACTTTTGGTTGACTATATCACGGGCTTTGTTGAGATTATTAACATCGACATCACAAACGGCAACTGCTTGAGCATCATTGTTACCGAGGAACGTCATCAGATTCATCCCTATTCCGTGACTGCCAACTCCGATGAATCCCAGCGTTATCCGATTACTCGCAGCAGCGCCCCCGGCTTTACCCAGCGCCGACGAAGCAATAATGTATGGAAAGGCCAGCGCCCCGGCTGCAACACCGGCAACTCGTTTCATAAAACTCCGACGCGCGATAACCGCTCGTTCATTCATTGCATAATCTCCAAACATCCGCTCGCTTCTTAGAACGAGAGCAGACACTGCCAGATATACACATACCCCAGTCCGTCAATATCTTCCCACACCTTCTGCACAAGCTCTTTGTCTGTCTTTATTTCCTTTAGTTCCTTGACCTTCTCTTCCCAGGGTACGCAAACACCCGGTTTTCTCTTTAGTTTCTTTGCTTCAGCCATTAATACACTCCATATACACGTGTAAAATCAGTCATCGCTTTAACATTTTCAACCTTGGCATCGTTTTGGACGATAGCGCCAGCATCCATAATATAACCTCCGTCACCGGCCACGCCGTCGATTACCTTTTTGCAACAGTCTCGCACCTCATCCGGCGTGCCCATTGACAGTAAGTAATTCGGGATACCGCCGCTGATGCAGAACTTATGCCCGATCTTCCTGTGCACTTCGAATATGTCACCCATATCGACATGATAAACAATCGCCTTCTCGGGCAGTTCCGCAAATGAATCCAGATGGGCGTCCCAGCTGCCCTCGGCATAGAACAGGACCTGGTGCCCATGTTTCCATAGTTCTTCAACAATCGGCTTAAATGTAGGCCAGTAAAACTTCTCGAAATGCTCCATTGAAAAGAAGGGAACACATCCACGGTGCATCCAGTAGCCAATCGGCACGTTCTTGTCCGGGTCCGCACCTGAAAGTGCCACATGCGTTAAATGCGGCATCAACGCCTCGCAGGCCGCGAGCACCTTGTCCGGCCGTTCGAGCACGTCACTGACAAGACCAAGGTACCCGCGAAGCTTGTCCGCGATGATATCGAATGGCGCCTTTAGAATCCCTGAGATGGCAGAGACAGTCCCCGACTCGGTCCTCATCCGCTGTATCTGTGTTCCAAACGCGTTGAAATAACTCAGCATTGCCATCCCGCCCTTCAAAAACGACAGGTTGTTCCGAAAGGATGTCGGCTCACCCATCGCACTAACGTCGGCGGAGACGCGAGGAAGCCAGACATTGAACAGAAAACCGGTCGGGTCCTCGATGAGAGCATCGTATTCGTCCGGCTTCATAAACGCCTGCTCTTCGGGCGGTTCTCTGTACTGAAAGCCAAAGTCCGGTGACGTATCGATTCCGGGAACCCCGTAGTACTTCAACCCGATTGCATGTGTCAAACCAGTCCATACATATACCATATTCGGGACAATAGCGTCCCAGTCGAAATCGGCTGCGCACTTCCTCGCTGCGGCAAATGCCATTTCATAATCCTCGGTCACCTGCTGGCAGGTATACCCTGCGTACTTTGCTGTGAATTCGGCCACAAAGGGTCGAATCGGAATCCTGTCCGGCTTTTCATTCCGCATCGCCGTAACGTACCGCTTCATCCGTTCCGCGTACAATTGCTCCATATCCTTTGCCATTCTGCTCTACTCCTTACTTGCATTCGATTGGCTTTATACAGACGATAATCTATGATGGATTGCTACCATAGTCCGTACAAGCATAACCCAATAGCATGAAAACGTCAAGCCGGGCTTTTTCACTTCCGATTACTCTTCGAGCCCGAGAATTTCAGTCGATTTGCCATCTCGTTTCAACAGACACTTGATAGCTCCCTTGCTTTCCAGGCCGAACGCTTTGAGACTCGCAAAATCATCAGTTGGCAGAAGCGCTTCAAACTCGCCGTCAGAGAGTCTCAACTTCAACGCATACCCTCCCTTTATCTGCTCCAGGTTGGCTTCACTCGGCACCATGTCCCCGGCTTGATGTGGCCGGTAGACTGTTACGAACTCCATACGCTTCTTTTTTTCGGTTGTTTCTGCTGTCAAATGCCATTCCCGCATCTTGATACGAGGCCGCGGATTCGGATCGTATTCATTTGTTTGCTTGAAAGTCAGACCCGAAGGCGCATGAAAATCAATATCACAGACGACATCGTCGTTCTGCACGTGGATGTCGTGTTGGTTCTCGACACCGATTTTGTTGATAGCGTGCAGCCAGTACTCGAAAGTCGACGACTCTTTTGCCTCTAACCGGTCGTAAACAATTACTATTTCAGGCTTGACAAAGATAATCTCCCGTGTAAACCGCTCCAGCGGCGGTTCGTATGCTGCTCCCGCATCACCTGCGATGATGTCCATCGATGGCGTCGTTTTAAAGGCTGTGATTTTGCCCTGCGCCTGGGCAGTGCGCTTCTTTTGTCCCCGGCCGTTCACCGTGATATTGTTCACCGAACGTGTGCTCCAAACCCAGTTGCTGTGGTGTGCGCTTCCATACGAATCGTAGTGGCCGCTGCGGACCAGCAACTGCTTGCCGTATGCCCAGAGCACAAACGAATTATTCGCCTCGTTGCCGTGAGATTGTGTCCCAAAAGGACTTGACTTAAATATCACTTGCACGCTCTTGCCGGCGTTGGTTATGTCGCTGTTCAGGTAGGCTTGCCCAGTACCTTTGAACAGCCGTGAGCTTGGTAAGTCATCAGGTGGCTTTGCTTCCACCTTCGGCAGCGTGCCGCGAATAAATCCGATATAGCCGCCAATCTCCCTTGCCCCGCCCATCTGCTCGACATACCATTGCCAGTGTCCATTGCCTGCCTGAGCCGCGAACTGGCTCATTAGTGGTACATTACTCGAAGCCGACCTCCGCCATGCCCCATCACCAAAACCTCCACCTTCTTTGCCGGGCGGCATAAGATACATCGTGTAGTAGCCGGCCTTGGAGAAGAACGGCTTATCGTAGGCGTTGATGCCCGTCGCCTCCCGCATCACGTCTGCCCACCACGTGAATCGGCCAAGATAGCTGTGACCGTAGCTGATACCCTCATGCCAGCCGCCGTCGTCGTCACTCCAGACCGGATAGACATTGTAAAACACATTCATGGCAAACCACACCCAGTCCTCGGCACTTTCAATCTCACCAGAAATGCAATACCGACCTCGCCGAGGAAGTGCCACGCCCGGTTGGAGTGGCTTGAATATGGCTGCCATAGGTGACGTGGACAAAGGTGGTTGTACATCTCGTCACCGCGTACCTTCATCACCTCCCGGCAGATTTTCTTTTCCTGCTCACTCAGCAGGTCGTTGACAAACGTGTATGTGCGGGAAAAATAATAAGCGTAGGGCATCCCCGCCTCGTCGTTATAGCGATAACCTGTGCTGCCCTTGGGCTCCCACTTGGCGCATTCCAGAAGGATTCGTTTGGCTTCAGCCCCGTATTTCTCCGGCCCGCCCAGAAGCCGAGTAAACGCCAGCGTGGCCGCGCCGTTCAGTGCATTTATCGTATAAGTCCGGTTACCCCACCACACCTTCCTCCATTCCTCGCTGCCGCTAACCATATCCTTAGGATACTTCGGTGGCTCTTCAGTTGAAGGCGGATTTTTTAGAATTCTCTCGCACTCCCTCACAAGTCTGTCGTATTGCGCCTTCATTTGGCTTTGTGCCAGCTCCCGCAGCCGCGGCATATTCTCAGGACGAACAAACAGACGCGGATGCGTTTTCGGTATCCGTGAAAGAAGCTCCTTTCGCACCGGCATTGGCATAGAGGTAGCGTCTTTAGCAATAGTAAACGTCCGCACCCGGCTCCAGTTTGTATAGTTCCCTTTACTGTCCTTGCCCCTGTACCTCCATGTATATGTCCCCGCTGGAAAAGTCTGTGCCGGACAATAAACGTTGAATCCGATATCTTTCCAGTGAAATCCAATATTAGCAAAAGGTTGAGTGCCCGTGCACGAAACCTCCCACGTCAGTCCCTTCTGTGGCCGCCAGCTAAAACTCGGCGGATTCACAGCAGACACTGAATCATCAGCAGGTCGATACCCCCATTCACCTCCAACAGCAGGTTTTTCATCAAGTGTTAACTCTGCTGCCGCCAGCACTGGTACAAGCAGCAACACCGCAAGCACATTCACCGCAACAACGAGTTTAAACAGTACGTTCTCTTTTCTAACCTTCTTATTTCCCATCATTTTTCCTCAAAAATAACATACAGGGCTGCTCAGGGGCCCAAAGATTTACCTTCGTGAATAGCTAAACCTATCTGTTCGGTGTTCTTTAGCCGGCCGTTATACCACAACAGCCAGCGGTCCCTTTCCTTTTCATAGATAGCAAACGGTTTGTAACACGAGTCTCCATCCCATGTCCCTTGTCCGGGCCAAATAATAGGATTCCCAGAATGACGCTGCCAGCCCGTCGCACCATCACGTGACCGAGCCAAACCTATTTGAGCATGATGTTCATCCCTGAAACCAATATAGAACATCACGTACCAGTCATCCTGCCGAATCACCTGGCATCCCGTTACCTTATGTTTCTCCCATTCGTTGTTCCTATCCGCCGCAAACACAGGATTGCCCGGCCGCTTCTTCCAGTTCAAACCGTCTGGGCTCGTGGCATACCCGATGGCGTTCGGCTCATATTGTTCGCCCGCCGAGTACCACATCAGGTATGTTTTCGTTTTATCGTCCCATAGAACATGGGGACACATAACCGCTGCACCTTCCCACTGCTCCTCCGGTGACAATACCGGCTTGGCGCTGGCCCGTTCCCACATAACGCCGTCCTTGCTTGTTGCGTACCCAATCCACGAGCGATCCCTCATCTGGCCTGTATACCACATATGATAATTGCTCTTATGCTTAATAACGGCAGGGCGGTTCACCCTGTCTTCCCACCCGGAACTTGATTTTGGGCCCAAAACAATTCTTGGTTCGCTCCAATGGATACCGTCGGGGCTTTCGACCAGAGCAATCGATCCTTTTGGTCGCCACGAAAAATACATACGGTATGTGTTTACATCGTCCAATACCGCCACGTCGAAGCATGTGCCGAGTTCACCACCGAGAACAGGATTCTTTTCATACTTGCGCCAGCCGGCACTGCTTTCACTTGTTTGTGCCTTTTCTTTCACTGAAGGTAGTTTACCTGTCACCCGCTCGATTGTTTCCGATTGTGCAATCTCCTTACCGTTTGCAAACACCCGCAGACCTTTTCCCTTATTATATTTTTTGCTGGTCTTGTCCCACACAATCGTGACAATCCGCCCGTGATACAGCACGTTATCCAGGCAAAACCAGTCCCATGTATCAGCACCAACAAGCGGATTAACCTCAATAATATCATCCGCCCGCGGCCTAAGACCCACAAGCCCGGAAATTATCAAATCACAGTAACTGGAATGATTATAATCCTTGCCGCGCTCTTTACCTCCTTTTCCCGCATCCCACGTGCCGTCCCTCCAGTTCTTCAATCGCGTCCGCGATATCCAGTCACCGGTGTGAGGATTCAGGTTTTCATCAATCCAGGGCACAATCCGTCCGTCTTCCCGCTCGAGCTGGTGACTTTTCGTATAGATTTTCAGCGTTTCAAAGTAGTCGCTTTTACTGATTGTGTCCTGCTTATAGTTATTCAGCAGGTTAGCTAATCCCACCAGTGTTTGAGTCGTTGCGAACGGCCAGCTTGGCCCATTCCACTGGCACTCATGACCCTGATAGGAAACCGAAAATTTGGGATGTCGCTGCTCTGCCGTTGTCGGCCCGAAAGGAGCATAAAATCCCTTCGGGTCCATCAACTGCTTCCACGCCTCTTCGTAACCTTTGCCCGCATCCGGCAGATTGAAGTACCAGGGCACATAGCCATGCAGTTCGCGCACATCAACAAGCTGCTCTGCTTTGTGGGGAAGTGTCTTAAAAAACCTCGCTTCTCCATCCCAGAGTTTATCCAGAACGAGTCGCTTGATTCTTTCTGCTTCGGCCTTGTACTTTGCGGCAATATCATCCCTGCCTGACAGCTCTGCGATCTTAGCGATAGCCACGGCATCGCCGTACATATAGGAATTGATTGTGGCACGCTTCCCGCTCCCGCCTATAGAGACCTCCATACCGTCCCGGTCATCGATTTGCCAGAATAGACCATCCGGCTCAAGCCTCGATTTCTCCCACGCCTTATAGTTCTCGACCAGGTCCGCAAGCAGGTCGATAACGTGTTGCTTATCCGCTGTTACCAAATACCTCGCCCACATTGCATCGGCGGCCCAGAAGCTGTAACTTCGCACGCTGCCGCCTTTACGGAACCAGAACACCGCATAATCGTCCAGGTATTTCCGATTATGCAGCCAGCGGCCCTCATAAAAATGATGCCCGGCAGGGCAGTTAATCGTATTGTGCTTGCCCGACCATCCAACCTTCGGCAGAAACTCGGTAATTACGAACCCATCCGGCGTCAGCTTTATATGTTTACGATAAGTCCACCACCGAAAGTAGTACGTCCGCTCGAAATCCTCGTCGGGACACTCAAACAGCGGAATATTCGCCTTCAAAAACTCCCACGCCTTCTCATTGGGAACATGTTGAACGTATAGATCCTCATCATTTTTGTTGAATGTATCGACATAGTGTTTGAATGACTCTGCCTTCAGCACAGCCGCACTTGTTCCCTCGCCTGCCATTGCTGTACTCAGCGCTAAAGATACGCATAGAATTGTCTGAAACATAACTCCGGTATGTACGTGTTTCATTCTCATCCTCACCTCCTTCACAATATCAAAAACGAAGTCTAATTTGCAGCATTCTGTTCTGCTTCAAGTGAGCCAACTAATTCTTTAATATTCGAAATATTATTGCTAACGCAATATTCTTTTATGCCATCAATGATTTTAACAGAACATCCGGGGTCAATAAAACTCGCCGTGCCCACTGCCACCGCCGATGCCCCCGCGATAATAAATTCGATAGCGTCCGAAGCCGTCCTGATTCCTCCCATCCCCAGAATCGGTATTCCTAAACTCTTGGTCACCTCGTTGTAAACCTTGTTCACCAGGTAAACCGCTATCGGTTTTATTGCCGGCCCCGACAATCCACCCGTCCTGTTCGCAAGAATCGGCTTGCGCGTTTCAATATCGATAACCATCGCGGTAAACGTATTTATCAGGCTGAGCGCATCAGCGCCGGAGTCAACCGCTACCTGGGCAATCACACTGACATTCGTAACAGCAGGGGCCAGCTTCACCATCAAAACCTTATCGCCGGCCACCTTTTTAACCGCTGAAGTAACCTCAGCAACTTGCTCCGGGTCCGTCCCGAAGCTTATCCCGCCCACCTCAACATTGGGACAGCTGATATTCAGCTCAAGCCCGGCTATCGCTCGCTCGCCTGCCAGCCGCTCCGCCACAGCAACGTATTCATTAATCGTCTCACCCGCTATATTGACAAACACTGCACAGGACAGCTTTTCGAGGGCCGCCAGTTTCTCCTCAATGAAGGCATCCAATCCGATATTCGCCCACCCGATTGCGTTAAGCATCCCGGAATCAGTCTCAACAATACGGGGCGTCGCATTACCTTTCCTCGGATTGACCGTAATACTCTTGGTTATAAATCCGCCCAGTGAGCTGACATCCATAAAATCACTCAGCTCATCAGCATACCCGCTTGTCCCTGACGCCGTAAAAACCGGATTCGCCAAACGAATCCCTGCAAACTCTACTGATATATCAACTTCTTCTGACATAAAGTTTCCCCTTTTTCTTTGCAGGCCCTGCGCTGCTTCAGCTTAATAGCTTTTCGATAGATTTTCCAAGCCGTTTTATCCCTGTTTCTATTGTTTCCTCATCCACACAGGAGAAATTAAGCCTTAACGTATTAGTCTTATCTTTATTTACATAAAATGGATTCCCCGGTACAAAAGCAACCTTATCTTCAATTGCCAAATCGAAGAGCTTCATTGACGAAACTCCTTCCGGTAAAGTCGCCCACAGGAACATCCCGCCTTCGGGATGTGTATGTGAAACATCGGCGGGAAAATATTTTTCAATGCTCTTGACCATTGCCATGAGTTGGCTGTTATAAACCTTGATTATTTTGTTTATATGTTTATCCAAATCATTATCAGCAAGATATTGGCAAATCACTCTTTGTATGAAATAGTTTGTATGTAAATCCGAGGCCTGCTTGGCTATTATGAGCCTCTCCATAACATCAAGGCTCGGAGCTGTAATCCAGCCAAGTCGAAATGACGGCACTATGGTCTTGGAAAATGAGCCTAATAAAATGGCATTCTCCGGCAGTATTTTTCCGAAAGATTCTTTGTCAGTCCCTGTGAACCTTAAGTCCCCATACGGGTCGTCTTCAATCAGGAAAGTGTTTTTATTATTCAAAATATCGGCAATCGCATACCTGTTTTCTTCAGGATACGAAATGCCCGATGGATTTTGAAAGTTCGGTACTGTATACATGAGCTTGGGGGATTTGGCTGAAAATACTTCTTTGAGACAATCGATATCCATCCCTTCTTCGCCTACAGGCACAGGATTAAAAGCTGATTTATAAACAGAAAACGCCTGGATTGCCCCTAAATAACCCGGCTCCTCAATGATGACGTCATCTCCCTCATTCAGGAAAGTCTTACCTAACAAATCCAGCCCCTGCTGTGAGCCGCTCGTTATAAGTATGTTTTCAACTGGAATATCGAGGCCCTTCTTTTCCAAATACCGTTTTGAGATGTACTCTCTTAGTTTCGGATAACCTTCTGAGTTGCTGTATTGAAGGACTTCCTTACCCGCGGATTCAAATACCCTGTTTGCAGCGGCTTGAAGTTCCTTTACGGGAAAAAAGTCTCGGTTAGGCAGTCCTCCGGCAAAGGAAATAACCGAAGTGTCCACCGCTACTTTAAATATTTCGCGAATGAACGACCTCGGAACGTCTGAGATACGATCTGAAAAAATGTTATTCATCTCCTATTTTCCAGTCAAAGATACCCTTAAAGTCCTCAAAACATTTTTTACATATCCACCGATATTCGTCTTCTGTGGTGTACCCTTCGTGCAGTACATCTGGATGGTCTTCAACCATAAATTTTGCCCAACAGAATTCGCAATGGTCATGATCCCAGGATTCGCTCGACCGTGTGTATTCTCTCCAATAAAGAGCGACTCCCTTTAAGTATTTTTCTTGTCCGGTCAGTCTCCAATCGTTCTCATCGACCATTATTAAACCGAAAAACTCAAAATCCGAGTCCCCTAAATTCTCTGTGCCCTATGTGGCTAAAAAACCACTTCTGCACTATCAAAAACAGGCCCATCCTCACAGCACAGTTTATAAAAAGTGTCATTCGAGCCGGCAGTCTTACATTCCACCGCACAGCTTTGGCATAGACTAATCCCGCAGGCCATCCGCCGTTCCATACTGACCTGACAATCAATATTCTTTTCCCTCGCGATTTCAGCCACCCGCGCCAGCATCGCCTCAGGCCCACAGCTATATATCACCATACTTTTGCCCGCTGATTTAGAACTTCCAAGCCATTCAGAGATACAGTCGGTTACAGGCCCGGCAAAACCAGCCGAGCCGTCATCCGTCGCAACCAGCGACTCTACCCCATACTTTGCAAACTCCGGAAGCGAAAATCCCAACTGTTGTGAGATCTCATCAAGTTGTCGCTCAAAAGGAAGCGCCTCTGCACTCCTGGCACCGGCAAACGCTATAACGTTAATATCAGGAAAATCGGCAGTGAGTATCTTCGCCAGATGCTGTAGCGGTCCCGTCCCCATACCACCGGAAACCAGAAGAGCTGTCTTTTTACCGTCCGGTACCCAGAATCCATTTCCTAAAGGCCCGAGCACGCTCACCGACTCTCTCGCCGATAGCGTTGTCATTCGCAAAGTAGCCGGCCCGACGACACAATAGAGAATATCAACAGAAGTTTTATTGCCCTTCGTTGTAACGTCGGCAAAACTAAAAGGCCTTCGCAGCAGTATCTTTCGCTCAGCAACATCAGCCAGGTCGTCAGGTATCGTTTCCACCGGCGGCAGGGCGGTATCCGAGAGGTCTAATTGTGCGAATTGTCCCGCGCCAATCTTGGCGAACGCCTCCGCCCCCGCGCCCGAAAATTCCAATACAAGCCGGTAAAATCGCTCACGAATCTGCTTATTTGAACAGACGGTAGCCGAAAAAACTCCCCTTTTTACTGCTGAACTTTTTTCTAACATAAATACCTGTTATAATAATGGACTTACTGGCAAAGAATCTACGCACATAGTGATCACTATTAAAGCAAACCTTCATAAACCTTGATACCATCCACAACTTTACAGATGTGAACGGCATACCTATCGGCAAACTCAGGGCAACTGCGCGGGTACGCTGTATCGACCGCTTGCTGGACCGCCTCGACGCTTTCAGCACGAACCAAAGCGCCCGATGCACCCTTATCGCCTCCGCCCAACATCCGCTCTCCCAGAACACCCGGCACCGTCCGGACAATATCGCACATCGTCTCCAGTTCAGCACCCGAAATCTTATAATCATCCCGCAGCCCAATGCCGTCTTCCCTGAATATCCGGCCCACGGTTTCAATGTCGCCGGTCTTCCACGCATCCAGCATTTTATAGAACCGCTTTTGTGCTCCGAAAATATACTTCATCCGGTCGCACAAATCAGGGTAATTCTCACCGAACTCGGTCATAATCTTCTCATACACTGACTCGTCCGTGATGTCCGCAAGGCACGATATATCGTAATTGGCTTTTTGTAATATCGAAACCAGCTCCTCACATTCTCCACGTCGAATCTTGTAAGTTGACTTTTCTAAGCCCGGCCGCTCCGTCCCCGTATCAAGCACCACTATCCGAAAATCAGTGGCACCGGCACCAAGTTGGACATAATCCACAGACCTTTTTGCCGGGTTATAATACGTCCCCATGCCTTCCCGCCCGAACAGTACCATTATCTGATCGAGCTTCCCGCACGGCGAACCGATATAGTCATTCTCTACCGCCTGGGCCAGATCGACGATCGCCATCTTGTCTTTTATCTCGATGTCGTTCGCATCCAGCAGGGACAAAATCAGGTTCAAGCTCAACGATGCCGACCGGCTCATCCCGCCGCCGGGAATGTTCCCATAGATAACACCGTCGATGCCTTGTTTTAGTGTATGACCTTCACGCCTTAAGATATAATCAATCCCGTATGGAAAGCGCCCCCACGTCTCCGCTATGGCCGCCGACTTTGGCTCAGGAACATCTCCTAATTTGAATTCAATAACCCCGTCATCAGGAAAATTACCGCTAAACAATTTAATTCTACCGGTGCCGTTCGGCTTATAGGCCATCCAGATAAACCTGTCTGTACCCACTCCGAACAGCTCCGTGCCGTTGTAGTCACCGTGCTCAACACCGAGACAGAACCGTGATGAGCTTCTGCGCACCTTGGCGCCGCTGATATCCAGCCCGTTTTGCCGGGCCAGGCCTTTTAACTTTTCTACCATTTCCTTGTCAATTGAACTTGCCGGCATTCTTTCGTTCCTTGTTAGTTATCTTGTGTAGGGTGGGCTTTAGCCC
>JAOUFU010000581.1 GCA_029858035.1 Phycisphaerae bacterium | reverse complement strand
TTCAGCCCCTCTATCGCGTGCGATCTGGGTTCGCCGCTTGATGGATTTAAACAGCCCATCGTCAATCATACCCTTGCAGACAATAACCGCCGCTTTTACGCTCGGCTGCTCCGGCGATATGTCATTTGCGTCACCGATGCTTGCCCCCTGCCCACACAGGCCGCAAACCAGCAACAGCCAAACAAAAATAACCACAAATCTCCGCAATGACTTTTTCATATACGTTATTTTACCCTCATATCTGTGATAATGCAAAAGATAAATACAGGTTTTCGGAACAAGATTTTCTATTTCGCCAGTTTGCGTAAAATCTCGACGCCCTGCTGGATTTTCTCATCACTGGTCGCATAGCTTATCCTGAAATGCGTATCTTCTTCACTAAACACATTACCCGGTATAATAAGCACATTATTCTTAATTGCCCTCTCAACGAATTCCGTACCCAGGCCGCCCGGTGCCTTAACCAAAGCGTTAAACCCCCCCCCCGGCTTGACAAGTTCAAACTTGTCTTTCAATCCCTCATAAATAAGGTCTCTTTTTTTTCTGTACGCATCGACATAATCGCTCACATCATAATCCATCGCCGCTATGGCTGCTTTTTGAAAAGGTGTCGGCGCACACACAAAAGTATATTGCTGTATCTTGGTCATTTGCTCGATAACATCTCTTAAAGATTCGTTGGCCGCCGCAAAACCCAGCCGCCACCCGGTCATCGCGTAAGGCTTGCTGAAGCCGCGAAGCAAAAGCACATTATCGCAGTATCCCGCTATACTCGTACATCTGCCGTCATAGCAGAACTTCTCGTATATTTCATCTGTTAGTATCACCACGTCCTTTGCTTTCACAATCTCGGCAAGTCCCTTTATCTGCTGCTCCGAATACACCTTCCCGGTCGGATTGCACGGCGAATTAAGCAAAATCAGCTTCGTCTTGTCCGTAATGCTCTCTGCTATCTTCTCAACAGGTAGCTCAAAATCCGGGTAACTACTAATAAATACGCATTTTCCCCCCAACATATTCACGAGATGTTTATACATTACAAAGTATGGGTCGGGCATAATGACCTCATCGCCGGGATTCACAATCGCCATAAACGCTAATAGAAGCCCCCCGCTCACACCGCTCGTCACGAGTACTGCTGGATTCGCCCAGCCGAATTCATCTTTAACCTGCCCGGCGATTTTCTCCAACAGCACCGCATCCCCCCCCGTTTGTGAATACTTATTCTGCCCCGTCTTGATTGCCTTGATGGCTTCTTCTTTTAGGGCATCGGCCACATCGAAATCTGGCTGACCTATCGAAAAGTTCACCGGGTCTTTTAGCTCCGCCCCAAGCGCAAAAACCTTCCGTATCCCGCTGGCGTCGATGACTTTTGCTCGGTTTGCGATAATCTCTTTCATTTGCCCATATAATACCGAAATCCCCCGGATAATCAATCACCAATAATCTTTAAATCATTTGTGCTTGCATTCGCAGGTCAAACTTGGTATCTTATTGAACTAAAGATTTAGTGTCCTGGAATCTCGATTAACAATTTCCATTTACCGCTGGAGGAGCCAAAAATGGCTATTGGAAAACAACTAATCGAAAATCAAAACCGTCTACACGCTCGCCGCGATTTCCTCAAAAAAGCCGGTTTTGGCTCAGCATCGCTAGCCCTGGCGCAGTTGTCACCAAATCATGCCATAGCCGTCGAAGCCCCCAAGGCCCCCCCCGCTGCAAACTTATACAATGAAAAGTATCGCCCCCAGTTTCACTTCACCCCCCGTAAAAACTGGACAAACGACCCGAACGGCCTGGTTTTTTACAAGGGCGAATACCACTTATTCTTTCAGCACAATCCCACCGGCATCAACTGGGGCAATATGACCTGGGCACACGCCGTCAGCACCGACCTTATTCACTGGAAACAGCTCTCCAACGCCATCGAACCTGACGAGCTCGGTACAATCTTCTCCGGCTCCGCTGTCGTCGATTGGAAAAACACGTCCGGTTTTCAGACCGGCGATGAATCCGTCCTCGTCGCATTCTATACATCAGCCGGCTCGCACGCCCCAAAGAAAGTGCCATTCACTCAGAGCATCGCATACAGCAACGACCGAGGCCGAACCTGGGTCAAATACGAAAATAATCCCGTCATCGGCCACATCCGGGCCAACAACCGCGACCCAAAGGTAATCTGGCACGAACCTACAAAGACCTGGATTATGGCCCTCTTTCTTGATAAGAACGATTTCGTCTTGTATTCTTCAAAGGACCTTAAGCAGTGGACCCATCTGCAGGATGTTAAACTGCCCGGAAGCAGCGAATGTCCGGATTTCTTCCCGCTTTCCGTCGATGGCAATCCCGCCAACACCCGATGGGTCTTCTGGGGCGGAAACGGTAGATACCTGCTCGGTACTTTCGATGGACGAAAATTCAACCAGCAGGCCGGGCCCTTCGAATCCAGAGTTGGAAACTTCTACGCTTCGCAGACCTATAGCGATATCCCCGAATCTGACGGCAGAAGAATTCAAATTGCCTGGATGGCAGGAGGAAAGTTCCCCGGCATGCCCTTTAATCAGCAGATGTCAATCCCCTGCGAGCTTACTCTGCGCACATTCCCCGAAGGAATCCGGCTCTGCCGAGTTCCTGTAAGGGAAATCGAAAAGCTCCGCGGCGTGCTCTGGGAATTGAAAGACACTACTTTGCAGCCAGGCGAAAAGCTCCTCTCCGCAATATCCGCCGAACTCTTTGAAATCCAGGCCGAGATTGAGCTCGGCTCTGTCTCAGAGATTGTCTTCAACCTTCGCGGCAATCCATTGACCTACAATGTCAAA
>JAOUFU010000580.1 GCA_029858035.1 Phycisphaerae bacterium | reverse complement strand
CGGGTACTTGTCGGTCACTGAAGCGTAGTTATCCAGTATCATCTCCCGAACCACTGCTCTTGCAGTTGAATCCACTGTTTCCCTGTCTCTCTTTAGTCCGACCACCCAGATATCCACCAGCATGTCAGCGACTTCCTCACGTTTTCCACTGGCGATTAGCTCCTCAAGGATCGCGTCTTTGGCCAAGGTTTCCTTATCCCGATATTCATAACCAGTCATCCCAGGTGCGATAAGGATCAAGCGGCTAACCATCTCGGGATAGGCAATTGCCATCTCAATTGCCACCTTCCCGCCAAGCGAGCACCCTGCGATATTCACTGACGTAAATGCCAGGTGCTGGATAAGTCCATGAATGTCTTCGTAATGCCGGAAGGGTTCGTTTGGAGTAGACGACTTCCCGTAGCCGCGGAAGTCAGGCGTGATAACCTGGAAATGCCTTGAAAACTCACTGCACTGTCCTGCCCACATCCGGTGGTCAGCTATACCAGAATGAAGCAATAGCAGCGGCTTTCCCGCTCCCGACGTTTCAAAATACATTTTGGCGTTCCGGATTGGGGCAAAGCCGGTCTCTACTTTCACCCTGATAAAATCCTCATTGCGAATGTATGAGTATCAAATTATTACATGGTAATATCTCTGGTTCAAATCAAGCAGTTGCCGGCTTCTACTTTGAGCGCCTAGGCCTGAGGGGCTGGCATCTGGGGCAGAAATAGGTGCCGCGGTTCTGCACCGGGACCCGCTCGATGGTGCTGCCGCAAACGGGGCAGGGTTCGCCTCCTCCTAATTTACTTATACTGCTAACCAACCTCAAACAGAAGGCCGGTATTAAGGCAGTATTTTCAACCTCAAATACGTGACTTATCTTGCTGTCCATCTGCCAAAAAACACCAATCTGGTATAATCAGGAAATAAAGCTGAAACAACTCAGCTGTGAGCGTGGAACGCAAAGGAAGAAGGACGAGACATGGAAGACTTACCAAAGGGATTGGCATCATCTAACGCACCCAAAATAGCGGAGAGGTTGGGGTCGATTTCTGGTGGTAAGGTATTGGATGTCGCCACAGCACAAGGAAAGTTCATTGATATTCTCATCAAGACCCTGCAGGCGTACGATTCTTTTGTCGGAATAGACCTTTGTCCTTCAGACGAATCAAAAAAAGATATGGAATCTGCCAAAAAACGGTTTGAGGGGAAGGCCGTGCAGTTTCTTCAGATGAATGCTGAGAATCTACAGTTCGAAGATGCGTCTTTCGACACCGTCTGCATATCCTCTGGCCTGCACCATCTTGCAAGTATAGCCAGGGTCATGACCGAGATGAAGCGTGTGCTCAAGAAGGGTGGCAATTTCATACTTCAGGAGATGTACTGCGATGGAGAACAGACAGAGGCGCAGAAGGCAAGTGAACTTGAGCATGAGCGGGCGGCGCGGATCGACTCCTTGCTTGGCATCACCCATAACAAGACACTGACAAGACAGGAGATCATCGGTATTGCCGATGGCTTGAAGTTGAGCGAGGTGGAGATTTTCGATTCTACGCATCCCGTCGAGTGCCTGTTCTGCGAGAGAAAACATGAGTGCGAAGATCCGAGGAACCAGACAACATTTCAGAAAATCGTAAAGGACATTGACGATGGAATCGAGAGAATTAAGAACCACGTGGATCTGCAAACTCGAATGCGCCTGATGGAAGAGGGAGAGAAGGTCAAGGAAGCAATAGCAAAATCTGGTGCTTCGCCTGCCTCATGTTTGTTCATTATTGGGAGAAGGTGACCTGCTTTGGTGAGGTTTGAGGATAACTTGAGGCTTTCTCAAGGGATTGGCAAGGCCATCCATAGGGTGAAGATACGACTAGACGAATCAAGGGCTTAGGAAGCTCTTGGGCGCTGGGTCAGATCCGGCCGCCGCCAGCTTCTATATCAGAGGCCCGGAACCGATAGGTTGGCATCTGGGGCAGAAGCAGGTGCCGCGGCTCTAAGTCTATGTAGCAGAATATTCTTGACCGGCGTAGATTAATTCTAGTAAAGTTCTTGAAATACCGAGCAGGAGCGGAGTAATGATGAATTATCTACTACAACCCAAAAAGTATAGAAGCCTTATGACCGACGAGGGATCAAGAGCCATCATGAACAATACTATTGCCTTCTTCGAAAAGATGGGCAAGGCCAGGATTCTCGATGATTACAGCAAGAAGGTCTGGTACAGTGAGTTTGTGGAATTCATCGGCAAGGAGCAGATCTTTGCCAAGCTACTGACGCCCAAGCAATATGCCGGCGGAGATCCCGACTGTCGCTGGGACACGGCCCGCAACAGTGAATATGCCGAACTGCTGTCCTTCTACGGCCTGGGCTACTGGTACTGCTTCCAGGTGACCATCCTGGGCCTCGGCCCAATCTGGATGAGTCAGAATGAAAAGGCGAAAGAGAAAGCAGCCAGGCTCCTCAAGGAAGGGGCGATTTTTGCGTTCGGCCTTTCCGAGAGGGACCACGGCGCCGACATTTATTCCACGGAAACCTCACTGACACCAATGCCCGACGGTACATGGGTGGCGAACGGGGAAAAATATTACATCGGCAACGGCAATGAAGCGGAAATGGTCTCCACTCTGGGGAAAGTCAAGGACGGCACGGACGATTACACATTCTTCGTCACTAACTACCGCCACAAGGCCTACGAGCTCAAGAAGAATGTGGTCTCCCACCAGGAATACGTGTCCAACTTCGCTCTGCACGACTATCCCATCACAAAGGACGACATCCTCTCCCGGGGCTCCCATGCCTGGGACTGTGCGCTCAATACCGTGAACATCGGCAAATTCAACATCGGTCCCGGG
>JAOUFU010000579.1 GCA_029858035.1 Phycisphaerae bacterium | reverse complement strand
TACAAGGGGACAAATGGTGGAGGAGTTCGAGGATGTTGTCTTCAATCTGGGCGCAGGCCAGGCAAGCGATGTCTTCCGGACCCGCTTCGGCTTCCACATCGCAAAACTCTACGACAGAAAACCCCCCGCCCTGCCAGAACTAAAAGAGGTGAAAGACCAAATAGTAAACGCGCTCAAAGAGCAGGCAAAATCAAAGGCCATCGACGACTTTATAGACAAGCTGAAAAGCAAAGCAAAAATCGAAGAAAAATAACCCGACAACAAATTTTGCAAAACCACAACATAAAATTTTAAATTTCTCTCCCTCTCCGCTACACGCCATCCGCTAATTCTCTCCGGAATCTCACATCCCGCCAAAGTATTTTTCTGGACACTACGGAATTTATACATACAATATAACTATCTTTCATCCTCTGCGGAAAGGTCAACGAATGACCAGAATGCAAATAATCGCTAAAGCAGGTCTCGTCAGTTCAGGCATCTACGCCGTTGTATCCCTATGCTGGTATCTAACTCACGTCATACCCACCTTCAACATTCCATCCTGCCTGATCGGCATCTTATGTTTTGCTGTATTCGCAGTTTTTATCGCGGTTATCACATTTTTTTTGATCTTCAACAACGACAGCCTGGCCCGCAAAATGGCCGGCCCGGGCGATCAACTCAATCCTGCAGATAAAGCTCTTTGGTTGGCTGTATCACTTCGAGTCGCCGTCGTCTTTTGCGGTCTTATACTTCTATCGGCCTCCATTCCCACTATACGAAACATCTTACTCGTACCCATACGTATCAGGCCATTTATCAACGAAATTTTTCTCTTCGATAGATATCCCAAGCCGCTTCTGATGCCCTTCTCGAAGTGGTGCGAAATAATATACAATTTTCTAAAAATAATATTAGCCGTCTATCTGCTCTGCGGCGCTCCGCATTTTGTACGATGGCAATTCAGACACAGCATCATCCGATGTCAGCCGATCACACAAAAAACAGAACCCGAAAACTCACCCCTCACCAATTCAGAAAGGGTCGACAATGAATAAAATGCACTCACTCGCAAAAATCGTCCTCACAGGATTTGCCTTATACCTGGCTTTCCATATATGCACTTACGTAATCATGATACCTTTCGCATTGCTTTCCGATTCTCGCTATGAATCCTCAATTTTATCCATTGTCTTGTTCCTGTTTATCTCTCTGTGTCTTGCCGTAAGTGTATACTTGCTCATATACCACCGCGACAAGTGGGCCCGGAATATCGTCGGCACAGCCGACCTCCCGGACCCGGATGTCCAAATACAATGGCTTCCCGTAGCATTTCGTCTCGTTGCAGTTGTCGCCGGCCTCTTCTGTCTCTATAAGCTTGTCGTAGAAATCATCTGGGTCGTCCTTAGGCTTGCAATGGCTAAAGGCCAGTCCTCTTCACCTGGGTATGTTCAGTATTTTACTTCAAAGATATTAACTGTCGAACAAATTCTGGGCTGGCTGATTCTACTTGTAATCGGAATCTACTTTCTCTGCGGCGCTCCGCATTTCGTCCGCTGGCAGGTGAAAAAGACTCTCGAGCAGTGCAAGCAGCCGCCAACGAGCATCTAACATCCAGCATCCGGCATCGAGTATCAATTTTATCGGCCTCCTTCAAAAAGCAAAAAACCATTCTCCTGATTTGCCCCTCCCCGATTTGTATATTATACTTTAATTGAGCTTGGGCTAAAAAACAACGACGGACCCAGCTAAATAATTTCACCCCCATGTGGATTGGCGTCGTTGGCCCGAGTTAATAATTCTGCTTGTCGGCAATTTGCAGGAAGCGACGGAAAATAATGCTTTTGCATTTCATAGGGCTTGGAAAAAACTCTTCGGGGGGGCGTATAAGTTTCTTTCCGAGTTGGGCCCCTGCGGCTGGACGCAGGGGCTTTTTTTTATAAAGAACACCGGCATTCACAAAAAAATTACCCGCCAAAACCCCAGCCGGCCTCTTTCGCCTTTTTCCGTTACTTCTTGTCCTGACACACATTAAGCGCGCCCAAAAAGGATTTAACGGCCTCCGGCCGCGGCAATTATCGGATTGCCGTAAAAAACTTTTTGACATACTATATGTTGGCCTTAGAATATGAATAATAGCGACATATAGTGTTGTTCTGACGAGCTGAACATGATTGTTTGTGTCCCCATAAATAGGGATTGAGGTGGGCCTGGCTTGTGAGGTGTCCCTTCTGCAAGGAAGACCGTGACAGGGTTGTTGATTCACGCTCAAGTGATGCCGGCCGAATAATCAGACGTCGCCGGCAGTGCCTGGTGTGCAAAAAGAGATTTACAACCTATGAAAAGATAGGCGACAGCTTTAAGCTGTACGTCGTCAAAAAAGACAGCTCCCGAGTTCCTTATGACAGGGAAAAAATCGTTGCGGGTTTGCAGAAGGCCTGTTATAAAAGACCTGTCTCGGCTGAGCAGATTCTACAGATAGCCGAGAAGGTGGAAGAGAGTATTTTTCAGAACTTTGACAAGGAGGTTTCATCGGTTTTCATCGGCGAAAGTATAATAAAGAACCTTAGTGCGGTTGACAAGGTTGCATATATTCGTTTTGCGAGTGTCTATCGTGACTTCAGTGATGCAGGTGAGCTGATTGAGGAAGTCAGCCACTTTATTGCCGAAGCAAAACCTTTTGAGCAGCCTACGCTTTTTAACTATAAGAAATAGAAAATATCTGCTGCATCGCAGCCACGGACGGATGGAGACGATGTTAAGTTATATCATGGAAGATAAGGGAGGGTATAAAAATGCAGCTTAAAGTCATAAAGATGGATGGCAGCGTCGAAGAGTATCTGCACACCA
>JAOUFU010000578.1 GCA_029858035.1 Phycisphaerae bacterium | reverse complement strand
TGGTCGGAGCCGGTAACGAACGCGTGATTTTTTATCAGAAGCCGGGCAAGGCCGCTCATGCCGACACCTCCTGCGCCGATAAAGTGGAGTCTTTTGCCGGCGAGGCTGGAAGTGCCGTTTTCAATATCGGCGATGGAAACCGCTGATTGCGAAGAATTTATTTTCTTTTCCCTGTCTGATTTTTCTAATTTTGTTGTATTTGGCCGGCTCATAGCTCATCCTTGATAATAATTGAGGTTCCATTGTTGGGATTTTAGCATAAAATCCTGGCAAGAGAAAGAAAAAAGCCGCAAGTTTATTCTCCCGTCCCTTGAGTTAGCGAAGAAAACAGCAGATAAGCCGCATCGGTTGTAGTAAAGTCTATTGTCCGCAGAGTTCTGGATTCATCATCCCACAATCCAGCCACTCGGAAACAAGTATTGCAAAGTCAACGAAATCGAACCTGCAATCACTATTTACATCACCTATGGGCGGCTTGTCACACAAAAGCCAGCGGATATCATCTCCATTGAGCGCATAGTTGTAAATTCGCACATCATCGATCAGACCGTCCCAACCCATGGCGTCCGTCTCGGGCTGACCATATTTGCCCCCTCTGCCGATTAAAACCATATTATAGCCAAACAGTACACCACTCAGGGCCGGCTCGTTGGCCGTTGGTGTATCCAGCACTCCATTGATATATAACTTCAGTTGCTCTCCACTGCTCCATGTCATCGCAAGGTGTTGCCAGTCGGTGGTTTGAACGTTGCTTGAACTTTCCAGTTGCTGACGACCGGGCCAGCCCGGAGGACCATCAGGTGAATCGGATGTCACACCAATCTTGATCAAGCTCACACCGCCACCGGTTCCACCAAACGCGTCGTAGCGCATACCTCTATCGTCAGTGCCGTGGGGATCCTCGAAATGGATGAAACCCCTATCCGTTCCAGTCACATCGGACCTTATCCAAAGGGCGATGGTCAAGCCATCTAAACCATTTAAATTGAGACCACCATTTTCGAGTACATAATCGTCAATGCCGTCGAACTCAAGCGCACCGGCTTTCTTGCCACCGGCCAGCTGCCAGTTAGGATCGCCATAAAGCGATCCGTGATTGCCATTGCCGGAACTGTCATAGGCAATATTGCCTCCTATCTCATCGAGCTTCCAGTATGCTGCCAATTGAACAAAGTACTCATGGGCACCCATATCAACATTTGATGGTCCTCCATATCCAGTATCGATAGTTTCGAAATCATCAAAAAACCTGGGATTACCTGCTAAGTCCAATGAAATAAATAATGGAATAGCCGGATTGTAACCGGCATCAATACAGGGAGAGCCATTCGAAAGCTTCAGATTGTCATCTTCTGTACCTGCGATATCGTCAAGTCCGTCAGCATCCTTAAACAGCGGATCGGCATTGATGTTACCAACACCGGTCCAGCCGCCCTGCACATCGCAATAACTAACGGTTGCTGAAATCGTCCCAAAGTCATATATCTGTTGTCCAACCTTGGCGGTATTGCCCCACAGGATGCAATTGGTCAGTGTCAGACTGCAGTTGGTGCAGTGCATCCCGCCCCCTACTCTAGACGAGTTACTGCTGAAGGTGCAATTGATCACGCTTGGATTACCGTTGCCGTTGCACATCCCGCCGCCGAAGTCAGCGTCAGCCGTGTTGCCGCTGAAGATACAGTTGACAACCGTAGTGCTACTTAGATCGTTGTACATGCCGCCACCGTAGTCGGCTGAGTTGTTGATAAATCTGCAGTTGGTCACAGTCGGGCTGCTGTACAGGCCATTGTGCATCCCGCCCCCTATGTGCGAAGACGAGTTCCTGCTGAATATACAATTGCTAACCGTTGGACTGCCTGAACTGTTGTACATCCCGCCGCCGTAGTTGTCTGGCCAGGAGGAACCATTCGCATTGCCGGCCGTGATTGTAAAGCCATCCAGGATGGCGTTCGGATCCGTCCCGCTGTCGGTAACGACGTGGTAGCTATTGTCCGTATCGACATCCGGCGTCCCTATATCGCCGCTGAGAATAGTTTTGTGTAGTTGAATATCGCGTGCATTGGGGTTCGGTTCACCTAAGCCGCCATAGCCACCTTTAATAGCGACGCCATTTATAAGCTGGAACGTAGAATTTCGGTCGCCAAGTGTTTGTCCTGAACCTCGATCAGGTTTGTAGGTGCCCTCAGCCACCCAGATTTCATTGCCCCATAGAGCCACAGACAGGGCATCCTGAAGGTAGCTGAAGGCGTCAGTCCAAGATGAGCCGTTATTTGCACCGGTGGCATCCGCTTCGACAAAGATAATGGAACCTGCATAGATAAGTGTGATATGGCCGGTCGTGTAGAGCGCTGATGTATCCCAATGTGTTCCGGGCTGTGTGAGAATCGAATCGAAGGCTCCTACGGGGTTGACCCCTGTCCAGTCAAACAAATGAAAAGTGACGCCAACAAGCTCAGTACGATCGATATCATCGGCAATAAGAAGCTCAAGAGTCCCTGCTAATGTAACATCAATGGAGGTTTCGAAGGAAATCGTCGAGTCCCACATATCATCCTCAAAGATCATCTTCAATCCGCCAAGCGGATCAACGGTCATGATATCCTCAATGGTTATGGCGATATCTCCCTCATAATCCCCAATCCGCATGGTTTGGCCAGCAATGATCTCCAAGCCTTTAACGTTGCCATCGGGAAAAATAAGGTTGTGTACGTTTCCTGCATCTGCGATTCGCTCTTCGCCCAAGAAGGCACCGCGAGTGTCTGCTCGGCTTAAATCTGCGTCGCTCAGCTGCACGCGGTCAAGATTTGCGTTTGTGAGATTTGCTCCGCTCAGAT
>JAOUFU010000576.1 GCA_029858035.1 Phycisphaerae bacterium | reverse complement strand
ATAGAGTTCCTCTAAAGGTTTGGTCGGTTGCCAGAATAATTTCTGCATGTCGGTAAGCGTGCCCTCTTTAACTACCCGGCGAAGCTCCTTCATAATTTCCGCCCTGTCGGGATATTCGCTCGGCTGGACATACGGCAGATGCGGCATATAGTTGCGAATATACTTGTAGCGCTTATCGCGGACGCACCGCGACATCTCATAGACCTCATCCACGCGGCTTGATGCTCCAAAGACATATTCTCGCGGCGGGCCCGCCCAGCCGCCAAGGAACGCCCGGCCCTGCATGTAGTTTGGTTTTGGTAATCCGGCCAGGCTCAAAACCGTCGGGGCAAAATCAATAAAACTAACCAGCCTGTCGATTTTTCGGCCTGCTTTAAGCGGCGCCAGGTCCTGATATCGGGCGGGAAAGCGAATCATGAGCGGGACATGCAGACCGGAATCATACAGCGTTCTTTTGTGTCGGGGAACACCTAAACCGTGGTCTGCAAAAAAGAACACGATTGTATTATCAGCCAGGCCGTCATATTCGAGCTGGCCGAGCAAATCGCCGACCTGCTTGTCCATAAAGGTAATCAAGTCGTAGTAGCGGGTCCAGATTTTGCGCACCATTGGAGTATCGGGATAGTACGGCGGCAGCGGGACTTTGGCCGGGTCGTGAAGTTCTTCGGATTCAAGTTTTGAGCGATACCTGGTGAAAAATTCTTCGTCGGAGCCGTTAATCTGTCCCTGGTGCGTGGAGGTGAAATTAAACACACTAAAAAACGGCTGGCCGGGCTTGCGCTTGCGCCAGTGAGCAGTTTGGCTTGACTCATCCCAGACATTTATATCGGTAAAGTTGTAATCTTTTTTGTAATTGTTTGAACAGTAGTATCCAACTGACCGCAAATATTGAGGAAAACACTTGACCTGCTTAGGCAATTTTACGTCAGAGCGCAAGTGCTGCGTGCCGAGAGAGGTAGCATACACCCCGGTGACCAGACATGAGCGTGCCGGCGCACAAACCGGGGCGGTTGCATAAGCATTTGTGTATAAAAGGCCCTCTTCGGCGAATTTATCCAGATTCGGTGTGTAAGCAAAAGTATCGCCGTAGCAGCCCAGGTATGGATTAATATCTTCGCAGGTAATCCAAAGAATATTAGGTTTTTCTCCTGACGCTTCATCAGCCGGTCGTTTCGCTGCGTTTATGCAGCCTGGGATGGCAAAGATGGAGGCGTGTAATCCTGCGGCTTTGAGAAAATCGCGGCGTGTATAATTTACCATACTAATATTTCCCCTTTCTGTGCAATTTGCCTGCTCACTTCTTCTTTTGTTCTTTGCTCTTTCTTTGCGACTTACCGGCCGGTTGATAAGCCGGGTTCTGCCTTGGCATTTTGGCGCCGGTGGCCCGCAGCCATCCACTGAGTTTTGCGTCGAGCTCTTTGACCTTCTCCGGAAGCTGCTGCGACACATCGTTCTTTTCCGACAGGTCGGTCTTTAGATTAAAGAGTTCGAAAGTTTTGCCCTCGTACCTCTTAATCAGCTTCCAATCACCCGCCCGGATAATGCTGTAGGGCACGATGCCGCCTCGATAATGGGGGAAGTGCCAGAAGATTGCATCCCGGGACAGTTTGCTTGCGCCGCCGGATTTGAGATGCTCAACAAGCGAAACGCCGTCGATGTCACGGTCACCGGGCAGCGGGACACCTGCGGTCCGGCAAATAGTCGGGAAATAATCGACGCTGGTAACCGGCTCGTGACTGACCGTGCCCCGCTTTATCACGCCCGGCCAGCGAATAATCACAGGCACCCGGACACCGCCCTCATAGGGAAAGCCCTTGCCGGCACGCAGGGGGGCGTTATTGGTGACACCTGAAAGACCGCCATTGTCGCTGGTGAAGATAACGAGCGTGTTTTGGGTGAGATTAAGTTCGTCGAGGACGGAACAAATCTCGCCCACAGCGTCATCCACGCTCTCAATCATCGCCGCGTAGGCCGGATTTTTCTGGCCGTATCGAGGTTTGTCGCGGTACTTTTCCGTCAGGTCCTTTTTGGCCTGGATGGGGGTGTGGACCGCATAGTGGGCCATATAGAGGAAGAATGGCTTGTCTTTGTTTTGACGGATAAACCTGACAGCTTCATCGCCTTCTCGGTCGGTAAGATACTCGCCCTCGCGTCGCGGCTTCAGCGTAGGTATTTGGCCCTGTCCCTTTCGAAAATATGGGTCAAAATATGTAGGCGGCTGGCCGAAGTCACATCCGCCAATGTTGAAATCGAAGCCCTGCTTGTCCGGGTACCAGTCGTCGGCGCCCAGGTGCCATTTTCCGATGTGACAGGATGTATAACCGGCCGATTCGAGGGCTTCGGCAATCGTAAGCTCTTCGAGTTCCATCCACAGCGCGTTTGGCGGACACAGCAGCTTGTTGTTTTTGCCGCCGACATATTCGGTGGGATTCTCCTTATCGGCAGGTATCTTGCCGCCCTGGAAGCGGGAACGTATCCAGTCGGTGACACCAAGGCGGGCCGGGTAGCGGCCCGTCATCACTGCCGCCCGTGTCGGTGAGCAGACTGCACAGGCTGCGTAGCCGTCGGTAAAACGAATACCGGCAGAAGCAAGCCTGTCGATATTCGGCGTCTCGTAGAAGCCGCCGGAGGCGGGGCCGTAACAGCTAACGTCCCGCCAACCCAGGTCATCGACGAGAATTAAAACAATATTGGGCTTTTTCCGGGAATAATCACCGCTAAGCTGTTGCGCTCCGCTCACGCATCCCGGCAGGGCCAGTGACGCCGCACCCAAACTCATTGCCTTTAGAAAATCGCGCCGTGTGTAATCGCGTTTACCCATTTCAACTTCTCCCA
>JAOUFU010000577.1 GCA_029858035.1 Phycisphaerae bacterium | reverse complement strand
CCTTCCTGAATTGGGCGGCCGGCTGCACTCGGTCTTCGACAAAATCAAATGGAAGGAGATGTTTCACACCAACAGCGTGATTAAGCCTGGTATGATTGCCATGCGCGGCGCGTGGATAAGCGGCGGTGTGGAATGGAACTTCGGGCCCCATGGACACACCGTAACGATTCTCTCGCCGGTCGATGCACTTACCGGCAAGAACGCTGACGGCTCAGCATACATTGAGGTGAGCAATATCGACAAAATCTTCCGTAACCGCTGGACAGTGCGGGTCACTCTGCATCCCGGCAAGTCGTATCTCGATGAGCAGATTAGTATTTTTAATCCTACGGATGCAATTAATCCATACTACTTCTGGAACTGTACGGCCTTTCCCTGCCGGGCCGGCACGCGTTTTATCTATCCTATGACGCTCGGGACAGACCATAACGGAACTGAATTTTTTTCCTGGCCCATCCACGAGGGCAAGGACCTGTCCTGGCTGAAGAATTACGAGATATATTCATCCATTTTTTCCGTGAACTGCACGTTCGATTTCTTCGGGGCATACGATGTCGACGCAGACCGAGGCATAGTGCAAGTGGCTGATCACAAGATACTGGGCGGTAAAAAGGCCTGGACATGGGGGACCTGGGACTTTGGCCTTGTCAGCCAAAAGAACCTGACCGACGATGACGGCCCTTATATAGAGGTCCAGAGCGGGCCGCTGCCGACACAATCGGATTACGGGATGCTGCTGCCCAGACAGACCATATCCTGGCAGGAATGGTGGTATCCTGTTCACGGACTCGGGGACGGATTCGAATATGCCACAAGGGATGTTGCCATTCAATCCATCAGGAAGGATGACAAGCTCCAATTGCGTATGCTCGCAACCGACACGTTCCGTGTTGCGACCTGCACTATATATGAAAAAGACCAAATGCTTCTTAACAAGAATATAGACTTATCCTACAGGAACCCTTTAGTGTTAGAGCTATCGCCGGCCCCAAAGTCGGCCATTGATGTCACCCTCAAAACAAGGAACGGAGATGTCCTTGCTTCGTTCACCACACCTTTGCCGATTCCCAAGGTATCGCCACCCGATGTCTCCGAGCTAATGACGAAGCCTGATGAGCAACTTACAGTTGAAGAGAAATACCTTAAAGGTCGAAAGCATGACCTTGCAACGAACCGGAAGAAGGCACGGGAGTACTATGAAAAGGCACTCGCAGAAGATGCCGGACATCCTATTGCGCTGCGCGGCCTGGCAGTGCTGGATATCGAAGCGGGACTTTACGAGGATGCCATTGAACGATTGAAAAAGGCTTTAACACACGACGATAGTGACGGATTGTCGTGGTTCTTTTTGGGCGTGAGTCATTTAAGACTAAGAAATGAAAAGGAAGCGCTTGAGTTTGCACAAAAAGCAGCATCATGCTCCGGTACAGAGTCCCTTGGTTATGACCTTGCCGGCCGTGCTTATATGCGTCTGAACGATTTTCCAAAGGCCATAGAGGCATTTGAAAAGGCAGTTCAACTCAATCCAAAAGATACAAAAGCAAAAAACCATCTGATACTGGCCCTATACGCATCGGGTGACAAAAAGTCAGCATATAAACAGGCCGAAGAAAGAATCGCGACAGACCCTACAGATTTGGTTCCGCGGGCATTGTTAGCGCTGCAAAATAAACAAGCGATGACCCGTTTTGTCGAACGGGAGGCGCAGGAATATGTTGGTGAATACGATTTTGAAATGTTAGAGACCAGTCTTGCCTTCGCAGAACTGGGTTTATTAAACGAGGCGGCCAAGCTTCTTTCGGCGTCGTGTGTCGAGGGTGTCAAGGAGACTGAACGCAATCCTCTGCCACTTTATTATCTGGCTTATTTTGCTTCACTGCAGGGCAAAGACAAAGAAGCCCAAGCCTACCGCAGCTTAGCCCGTTGGGCTTATAAGGACTATGTCTTTCCATCCCGCCCTGAAGCAATAGAAGTATTTAAGTACGCCATTTCTCAAAGACCTCAAGATACACATGCACATCTGCATCTTGGAAATTTATACGGGAATTTTGGGCGGGTTGAAGAAGCCGCCCATCACTGGCAAAAGGCAAGCGAACTGGACCCATCCCTGAGTATCGCATTTCGCAATCTCGGTCTTTATAGCTGGGCGGTTGAGGAGGACCTTACGAAGGCTGAAAAGTATTATCGTAAAGCCATCACGGCACGACCAAAAGACCAGACACTATATCGTGATTTAGCGGACATCCTGCTGGCAGCAAACAAACGCGGCGAAGCAATAAAGGTCCTTGAAGCCACACCTTCTGAGAAAATGAGGCGTTCGGACGTGATTATAATGCTTGCCCAGGCTTACGTGGATGAGCAAATGTACACTGATGCGATTGATTTGCTTGAATCAACGCCCTACTTTGTGAACTGGGAAGGCCAGACGATAACCTGGGACCTGTTTCATAAGGCACATCTTGAGCGTGGCAGGGAACGTTTTGAGAAAAAGGATTTTTTGGGTGCTTTGCAAGATTTCGAGCTGGCGTTGACCTACCCGGAGAACATAGGTGTCGGCCGGTCGAACAAACCTCAAGAAGCACCGGCCCTGTACTGGAAGGGACAGGCTTTGCAGGAGCTTGGACGCCTTGAAGAGGCGCGCTCGGCGTGGAATGAGGGAATTGCAGGCCCCGAAGGCTCGAAGAAACAGAACCAATACCGGGACCTCTGTAAAAAGGCCCTTTTGGCGAACAAGTGGCTGCTCTAACTCAGTACAACCTCACACTGCCCATCAACAGGAGATAATATGGATTTGAGTGCTCTTGGAATTGAAACTAATTTTAGTAATTTAGACTG
>JAOUFU010000575.1 GCA_029858035.1 Phycisphaerae bacterium | reverse complement strand
GCATCGGCGCCACTACGATTGACGAATATCGAAAGTATATAGAAAAAGACGCGGCGCTGGAGAGGCGTTTTCAGCCGATTTTGATTGACCCGCCGAGTGTTGAAGAAACCATAGCCATTCTTCGAGGCCTGAAGAACCGCTATGATACCCACCACGGCGTCCGTATTACGGATTCGGCGCTTGTTGCGGCGGCGACTTTGTCAAACCGCTATATATCCGACAGGTGGCTGCCGGACAAGGCGATAGATTTGATTGACGAGTCCGCTTCAAAGCTGCGGATCGAGAACGACTCGCTGCCTGCCGAGCTGGACGGCATCCGAAGAAAGATAATTCAGCTTCAAATCGAACGCGAGGCGCTGAAAAAAGAAAGCGATGAGGCCAGCAAAGAACAATTAAAAAAGACGGAAAAGCTGTTGGAAGAATTGCAGGAACAAGATAAAAAGCTCACGGGACAGTGGGAAAGTGAAAAAGGTGACATCGACCAGATAAAAGAGCTTAAACAGAAAGTCGAAGAGGCGCAGATGGAATTCGAAAACGCCCAGCGCAAAGGCGACTTGGAAACCGCCGCCCGCCTGAAATACGGGACAATTACCGATTTGAAAAAGGAGCTGGAAGAAAAAGAGGAACAATTAGCTAAATCCGACAGGGCCAAGATAATTCATAACGAAGTCAACGAGGAGCACATCGCAAGCGTCGTATCCAAATGGACGGGGATACCCATCGCGAGGTTATTGAGCGGCGAGCGGGAGCGCCTGATGAAGATGGAAGAGGCAATTGCAAGGCGGGTAGTCGGGCAGAAAGAGGCGGTTGCGGCACTTTGTAATGCGGTCCGCAGAAGCCGGTCGGGCCTTTCGGACCCGAACCGGCCGATAGGGACATTTTTGTTTCTCGGGCCGACAGGCGTGGGCAAGACAGAGCTTTCCAAGGCACTTGCGGACTTTCTATTTAACGACCCTTCGGCCATGGTTCGAATTGATATGAGTGAGTTTATGGAGCAGCACTCGGTCGCCCGTCTAATCGGCGCGCCTCCGGGCTATGTCGGTTACGAAGAGGGCGGCAGGCTGACTGAAGCCGTTCGGCGCAAGCCGTACTCGGTGATTTTGTTCGACGAGATCGAAAAGGCCCATCCGGACGTATTCAACGTGCTGCTGCAGGTCTTCGACGATGGCCGATTGACTGACGGCAAGGGCCGGACCGTGGACTTTAAGAACACCGTTATAATTATGACCAGCAATATTGCAAGCCAGCAGATCCAGCAGCTAACCGAAGAATCCGGTGCCGACTGGGAAATCGAGGCCCACGTTAAAGACGCCCTGAAACAGATTTTCAAGCCGGAGTTTTTGAACCGCGTCGATGAGATAATCGTCTTCCATATGCTCAAAAAGGACGACTTAAAGAAGATTGTCGATATTCAACTGAATTATCTTGCCGACCGTCTGAACGAGCGGAAGATAAAGCTTGAATTTACTGACAGTGCTCGCAGCCAGATTATGGATGAGGGCTATGACCCTGTCTTTGGCGCGAGGCCTCTGAAGCGTACCATCCAGCAGCGTTTGGAGAATCCGCTCGCCTCCGAGCTTCTTGCCGGCAAGTTCACCGACGGTGACACGATAAAAATCGACGCCGACTCGCACAAATTTACCTTTGAGAAAACATAGTTTTCCCAAACAAGACGAGAATTTGACGTGCACTTTTGTTAGACTTTGGTAGACTATCATCACAATAATCGCTGGTCGAAAGGAATCTGACAATGTCAAGGAAGAACCAATCAAAGCGCACTTTGATAAAAAAGGCCAACCGCCGCGGCGGCGCCAGGAGAAAAAGCTTAAAGGAAACATTGGAGGAAAACAAATTGATAAAACGGATGAGCAGAGACCACCTGGACGTACTCCAAAATATAGAATTCATTCTGGTCAAGAGGTATAACGAAGACAGCGGTATCGATGACCGAATAATTGCCGATGCTTTGAAGGCGGCCATTGGTAATGAAATACCAAAGGACGACCGAGCCGTATCAATAAAAGAGAGTTTGCAATATATGCACGAGATTCGCGGGGATGTTTCGGATGATATTTGGAAGGCCGGGCTGCGCACCGTTTTGCAATCTGTCCAGCGACATTCCTATTTACAGCCCGGCTCAACGGAATATCTCGACTTTGTCTCTGAATTCATTCCGTGACGGGTTGAGAATCGGGAAAAGCTATATGGAATAATAAGACGTTGTTTTTCTATTTTGCATGAGAGTCGGGGGAAAATTTGTTTTGGCAACACGATAAAAATCGACGCCGACGCCCACAAATTTACCTTTGAGAAAACTGCGGGTGCATAAATGAACTTGCAGTATTTGTTCTTAACTACAGCTCGAAAATAGTGTATTCTATTCGGCAAAAGCAATTGCTTATTGTAGTTAAGGACACCGCATAATGAATCGCAGGGAATTTATCAAATCAGCAGGCTTTTCAGCGGCGGCGCTGGTGCTGCCTGGATGGGCTTTTCCAAAGTCTCAATCGAGACCGAATATTCTTTTTATTCTCGCCGACGATTTGGGCTGGTCTCAGTTAGGCTGCTACGGCAGCGATTTTTATGAAACCCCCAATATTGACCGATTGGCCACGGAGGGAATGAGATTTACCGATGCTTATGCCGCGTGCCCGGTTTGCTCGCCGACCCGCGCATCCATTATGACCGGCAAATACCCGGCCCGTCTGCACCTGACCGATTTTATTTCGGGCGGCTCCTTTCCCGCAGAGAGACTCAAACAACCCAAGTGGCAAAAATACCTGCCGCTTGAGGAAGTTACGATTGCAGAAGTGCTCAAGACCGCCGGCTACAAAACA
>JAOUFU010000574.1 GCA_029858035.1 Phycisphaerae bacterium | reverse complement strand
AGCTTGCCCATGAGATCAAAAACCCCTTGTCGAGTATTAAGATTAATCTTAAGCTGGTCAGGGAGGAGCTGGAGGCAGCAAAGTCTGCTCAAGCCGGCCGAGGACAGAACGGCCAGGAGTTCACGAGGGCTCTGCGGAAAATAGCCGTTATTGAAAAAGAAATGGATAGACTTGAGCGGATTCTGGATGGTTTTCTTCGCTATATCGGCAAGACGGAATTACAGTTGGCAAGTGTCGATATAAGCTCTCTCATAAGCGATATGATCGATTTTTATTCGCCCAAGGCCCGCAGTCATTCTATAATTATCCGGCAGCAATTGTATGACAAGCCGCTTGTTTGCAAAGCCGACGAAGGTATGCTAAAACAAGTAATATTGAATCTTTTTATCAACGCCCAGCAGGCCATGAACGACGGCGGGGAACTGCTAATAAGGACGGCCCGCCGGAAGAAAGAGGCAGTGATTCAAATCAGCGATACCGGCAGCGGTATTGGCCAGGATAAATTGACGAAGATTTTCGATGTGTATTATTCCTCCCCCCCTATGGAAGCGGGCTGGGCCTGCCGACGGCAAAAAAGATTGTCGAAGCGCATAAGGGAACAATAAGTGTTGACAGCGAATTGGGCAAAGGAACATCGTTTACTATCCAATTGCCTCTCCGGAACTCGTGAGGTGTCAGTTTGTCGGATAAAGATTGCATAATTCTGGTTGTTGACGACGAGCGTGACCACGCGGACGGAATCGCCGAGGCGCTTGATAAATCGGGCGTGAAGGCGATCGCTGTTTATAGCGGCGAAGACGCACTGGAGATTGTACGCAATCAACAGGTCGATGTCGTTGTTACCGATTTGAAACTGGAGGGGGACATTAACGGACTGGCCATACTTGAAGAGGCAAAGAGTACAAATGGTCACACGGAAGTTATTCTTATAACTGCATACGCGACCATTGATACCTGCAAGGAGGCGATAAGACGGGGGGCATACGACTATCTTGTTAAGCCGATTGATATTGACCAGCTTCGTACACTTGTGGGTCAGGCCTGCCGAAAAGCTGCAACAGCAAAGCGTGAAGCAAAATTCCGCGGTACAGACGAAGGACGTTTTTATTTCGAAGGTGTACGCAGCAGCAATCCCGCAATGGAGGGTATTTACGAGGTATTGCGGCGCGTAGCGCCGACCAATATATCCGTTCTTATTGAAGGCGAATCGGGAACGGGCAAGGAGCTGCTGGCGAGGGCGATTCACGAAAATTCACCACGCCGGAACAGGGCGTTTCGGCCGATCAATTGCGCAGGCCTTACAGAGACTTTGTTAGAGAGTGAATTATTCGGCCACGTTAAAGGTGCCTTTACCGGCGCAGCCGGTGACAGAAAGGGATTGTTCGAGATAGCCGACAAGGGGACGCTGCTGTTAGATGAAATCGGTGATATGCCACTCAACATGCAGGCCAAACTTTTGCGGGTTATCGAGGATGGTATCGTTATACCGGTCGGCTCCCATAAACAAATTGTGGTAGATGTACGCATAATCAGCGCGACAAACCATGATTTGACCCAGCTTATAGAACAGAAGAAATTCAGGCAGGATTTGTATTTTAGAATCAAAGGCGTAAACATTTCCCTGCCGGCCCTGCGCAACAGGGCGGATGATATACCAGCCCTTACAGAATATTTTCTCAAAGAAGCGGCCGCGGAGACCGGCTCGGAAGTGGCCGGTATAACGGAATCTGCTTTGATGATTCTTATGAACTACGACTGGCCCGGCAACATTCGCCAGCTTCGAAACTGTATCAGGACGATGGTTGTAATGTGCGACAGGGACAAGCTGGATGTGCAGGATTTACCGCCTGAAATATACCAGAGGCGGCAGTTGGCTGCCGGTGCCGGGACGCCGGCCGGTCTGGGTAGTGTGTCACTGAATGAGCTGGAAAAGCAGGCCATCGTAGACACATTGGCCAAAACGAAAGGCAACCGCGAGAAGGCCGCAAAAATCCTCGGCATCGGTGAAAGAACACTCTACCGGAAAATCAAGGAATATAATCTTTAAAGCATAGAGGGCACAGAGGAACGAAAAGAATTTAAAGTTGAAAGAGGAAAGTGTAAAATTGTGGAGACCCTTGGGTCGGAATTTCATTTGTTGACGGGAATTGCAGATGCCTCGACGGCACGAGTTTGTAGTTTTTTGCTTTTACGCAATATGCTATACTCACGGCGCAATACGAAACTTGTGCCAGAGGGCCGCCGTTTGATTGAAATTTGCCTTTACGAGAGTTGTGGATATAAAAAGGTAAGATTAAATAAAAAGGAGACTTAACATGCTTTTATTGAGCACTTATACTTGGATAATTATTGGTGTGGCTGTTGTGGTTTTGGCCGTGTTTATTGGAGCGAAAATAAAAGATAAATATTATTAGAAAGGAGGGGGGTTTTAACTGGGTTGTTAGTTTGAAAATGTAAGGTAGAGTGCCTGCTTGTTTGGGTAACCTATTATTAGAATTTTCTTGTAAATGTAAAGGTAATGCGGTAGCATCTGGTTGAAGGATTGCGGCAGATGGTCACCTTTCTGTTCTCCATAGTCAGAAACATAACCGTCAGAGTTAGAACTAACAATAATCCCGCAAATAGAAAAGAGAAAGAATCTGAACAATGAGAAAAGCCAAGATTATCGTAATTCTGATTGTTTTATTGTTGGCACTAATAGTATTTGTCCAGAACAGGCAGGCGGTGGACACTAAGCTGCTCTTTGTCACGATTACGATGCCGTTAGTCCTGCTGTTGATTCTTACTTTCATAATGGGCTCTATTCTTGGGCTTGTTATAGCCACCTACGTGCTGCGGGAGCCTCGCAA
>JAOUFU010000573.1 GCA_029858035.1 Phycisphaerae bacterium | reverse complement strand
GATTACTTTGTAAGAGGCGTTACAAACCTCCACCAATGACTTATTGTAAACCGGGTTCGGGACGTCAAGGAGTGTATGTAGCGTCGTTATTATGGGTGCCTTCAATCTGTTCAGAAGCAGGCTAAGGTAAGAGCCGGCTTCGCCGCCAAAGAGTCCGAATTCGTGCTGGACCGAAACAAGGTCAACGTGGCTGAAATTTATATAGTCGGCCGCGCAGATATAATCACTTTTCACATCTTGACGGATTTCGAACTTGACTGGGTCATTGTATTTGAGAGTGCTGTCCGAACGCATCGCGACTACCAATGGCTCGAATTGACCTTTGGCTGCTGCCCCGGCACTCTTGATAAGGTCTGATGTGAAAGTTGCTATTCCGCATTTTCTCGGCGGGAAAGAGGATATAAAGGCCACTTTTTTCTTCATTCCCTTGGCCATTCGTCGCATCCTTCTTGAAATACATAGAATGTAAACCACAAAATTCTAATGTTAGGGGCAAAATTTGTCAAGAAAATTGATTTTTCCCAGGTTATTAACGAGATTGTTCCCGCATGAAAGGTTTGGCTAAAGCCCCTTAGATATGAAGATTGTGGCCAATATCATGAAATTTTTGGTTTTTTTAATAATTTTTCTTTTTTTCCAAACATTATTTGAGGTTTTTATGTATAATCTACCAACATAGTAGGAATAGTAGGAGATTTGTTATGAAACTTTCGACTCGGACAAGATATGGTTTGAGGGCCATTATAGAGCTCGCTGAAAATAATGGAGCAGCCCCTTTACAAACAAAAGCCATTGCAGCCAGCCAGGATATCTCCGTCAAATATCTCGAACAATTAATGACAATACTCAGATCCGCAGGATTGGTCAGAAGTATTAGGGGCTCAAAAGGCGGTTATATGCTTGCCAAATCTCCGAATCAGATTAAGCTTAGCGAGGTGTTCGATTGCCTGGAAGGCCATGTCACTACCGTCGAATGTGTTGAAGACAGAAGCTTCTGTGAACGAGCCGAGGATTGTGTTGCAAGGCAGGTCTGGGAACAGGTCCAGCAGGCGATTAAAAATGTCCTGCAATCAATAACACTGCAGGATTTGGTTGATAGAGCAAAAGATAAAAAATTGTCGAATTATCAAATATAAACACTTTTTAGGTGAAAAATTATGAGTGCTATATTCGAAAATATCGTTGCTGCAGTTGGAAATACTCCATTGGTGCGAATCAATAAGCTCGCTTCGAACAAGGCGACCGTTCTGGCAAAGCTTGAATCCAACAATCCATGTGGTAGTGTCAAAGACAGAATCGCTTTGTCAATGATAAGGGCCGCCGAAAAGGACGGACTGATTAAAGAAGATACCGTTATAGTAGAGCCCACAAGTGGCAACACTGGAATTGGCCTCGCCTTTATCTGTGCCACAAAAGGATACCGGTTGATTTTGACTATGCCTGAGTCCATGAGCATCGAGAGAAGAAAACTGCTGAAAATGTTTGGTGCCGAAATCGTTCTCACCCCTGCTGAACGAGGCATGCCGGGAGCTGTCGAAAAAGCCGAACAGCTCGTTGACGAGAATCCCAGTGCATTTATGCCTCAGCAGTTTAACAATCCGGCAAATCCACAAATTCATAGAGAAACAACAGCCCAGGAAATATGGGCCGATACCGGTGGCAAAGTCGATATTTTTGTTGCTGGTGTGGGTACTGGTGGAACCATCACAGGCTGTGGCGAGGTGTTAAAAGAAAAGAACAAAGATTTGAAGGTGATTGCTGTTGAGCCGAAAGATTCGCCGATACTTTCCGGTGGCGAACCGGGACCACACAAGATCCAGGGGATCGGAGCCGGATTTATACCACAGGTTTTGAACACTGATATAATTGATGAAATCATAAAGGTCTCCAATGAAGATGCCATGGAAACGGCCCGGCAATTGGCCGCTAAAGAAGGCATCCTCGCTGGTATAAGTGCCGGAGCAAACGTCTGGGCAGCCGTCCAGGTCTCACATCGAAAGGAATTTGAAGGAAAAACCATAGTGACCATCATCTGCGACACGGGCGAAAGGTACATCTCAACGGAATTATACGACCAATGCCGGTAAACCAATAAACGAAAATCTTCGGTCCCTTATGTCCTGAAAGGGTGTAACCATGAGGAAAAGCAGGCTGACAAACAAAAAAATCGAAAACCTTGTGGGCAAAATTACAAAGACCTACAGGGGCGATACCGGTATAAATTTTATCGATGCACTAAATCTGCCCGTACGCGACAAAATCCTCGATATTCTGGATTTGCTCATGGAGGTGCTTTTCCCGGGCTACACAGGAAAACGCACTGTTACACAATCAAACATTAAATATGTTGTTATTGACATCCTCTACCATGTTTATACCGAGCTGTCCGAACAGATAGAGCGGGCCTACAGGTACCGATGTCGAATGGAGAATTGCGACACTGGAGATTGTAGACAGATGGCGCGCAGCGCTGCCGAGTATCTCCTGACCCGGTTGCCCAAAATAAGACAGCTCCTCAAAGGCGACGTCGGTGCCGCCTTTGACGGTGACCCCGCCGCAAAGTCCTACGAGGAAATTGTCCTCAGCTATCCCTGCATCATTGCAATTACCACTTATCGCATCGCCCACGAGCTGTACGTAAAGCAGGTGCCCTTGATTCCGCGAATAATGACCGAATGTGCTCACACCCAAACCGGCATCGACATACATCCGGGTGCGAAAATCGGAAAGAATTTCTTCATCGACCACGGCACCGGTGTCGTAATTGGCGAAACAACTGTCATAGGCGAAAATGTCAAGGTTTATCAGGGCGCCACCCTCGGTGCCCTCAGCTTTCCAAAGGATGAGCGGGG
>JAOUFU010000093.1 GCA_029858035.1 Phycisphaerae bacterium | reverse complement strand
GGCATGACTTTGCAGCAACATCTCGGCAATCCCGCTGGTAGCGCCAAAGTTCCCATCAATTTGAAAAGGAGGATGTGCGTCAAAAAGATTCGGATAGGTGCGTTGTGGTGTAAGCTGATTTGAGAGGATTCGATAAGCATGGTCGCCATCTTCCAGTCTCGCCCAAAAGTTGATTTTCCATCCCATCGACCAGCCTGTTCCCCCGTCTCCCCGATACAGTAAAGATTGTTTGGCCGCTTCAAACAGCTTTGGTGTCTGCCGTCTTGTGATCTGGTTGCTGGGATGCAGACCGTACAGGTGGGATACGTGCCGGTGCTGATCGTTCGTTCGATCCCAGTCTTCCAGCCACTCCTGCAATTGCCCATGCTTGCCGATTTGCATGGGAGGCAGTTTGTCAATAGCTTGCCGCACTTCTATTTGAAACTCTTTATCAACACCGAGAATTTGAGCCGCGGTAACACAATGATCGAATAAATCACGGACAATCTGGATATCCATCGTGGGCCCGGCGCAAATGCTTGTGCCGTGAATGTGTCCGTTTTCCGGAGAGACGGATGGACAGGTCACTAACCAATGGTACTTTGGATGTTCGACGAGAAAATCCAGATAAAACTGCGCAGCCCCCTTCATCACGGGATATGCTTTTTTGAGAAAGATATTATCACCACCGAATTCGTAATGATACCAGAGATGCTGGCATAACCATGCCCCCCCCATTGGCCACATACCCCAGAACGGACCGTCGACCGGCGCCGTAGCTCGCCACAGATCTGTGTTATGGTGACAAACCCAGCCCCGGGCGCCGTAGTTTACTTGGGCCGTTCGGCTGCCAGGCTCAACAAGTTCTGCCACCATTCGCAGCAGGGGCTCGTGACATTCCGCCAGATTGGTCATCTCGGCAGGCCAGTAATTCATCTCGGTATTGATATTAATCGTGTATTTACTGTCCCACGGCGGACTCATGCTTTCGTTCCAAAGGCCTTGCAGGTTCGCCGGCTGTGATCCCCAGCGGGAACTGGAAATCAGCAGATACCGACCGTACTGGAAAAACAACTCAGCCAGTTGAGGGTCGTGGCCGTCTTGGAAAGCTTTGATTCGCTCATCAGTAGGTCGTCTTGCGGCCTCGGTGCTTCCCAAGTCCAATTTTACTCGATCAAATAGAGACCGGTAATCCGCTATATGATCCATTCTCAACTGCAGGTAAGATTTTGTTAGCGCTCCATTCAAGTACTCCCTGGCTTTGGCTCTCTGGTTGATACTCAGGTCCCGGTAATTCTTGTAGTTAGTGGCTGCTGCAATTATCAGGATTGCCTCATCTGCTTCATTTACAGTTATGCTGCCCTTTTCACCTTTTTTACTGCCGCCTTCTGAAATGACTTTGACCAGTCCTTGAAATTTTATCGCCCCCGGAATGCCGCGCGATTCACCGCTCGTACCATCCAGGACCAGCGTGTCCGAATCCTCTATGGTTACCGTGGTTTTTTGTGGGCTGGTCATCGTGGCGGTGAAATCAATCTTTCCAAGCGTATCCGATGTAAGACGAATGACTATTGCCTGGTCGACCGCAGAGGAAAAGATCTCTCTCCGGTAACGCACCCCATCTGCAACATAAGAAACGTGGTTTATGGCTGTTTCCAGATCCAAGCCACGACGATAATCGCTAATTTTCAAATTTGCTGGAAATACCAGTTTCAAGTCGCCCAACGGCTGATACGGCATCTGGCCCAGGGGCTTAGCCATCATTTTGTCGCCAATCAGATTTTGCGTGTCCCTATATTGCCCCGAAAAAATCAGTTCACGCACCTTTGGGAGCGTCTTCAAGGCTTCCGGATTGCTGGGGTCGTAGGGCCCTCCCGCCCAGATTGTATCTTCATTAAGTTGAATTCGCTCCCGGTCCACTTTGCCAAACACCATCGCCCCCAGCCTGCCGTTGCCCACAGGAAGTGCTTGCGTCCATTCCGTTGCCGGCTGGCTGTACCACAGAGCCATCCGTCCCTTGGGCGGTGCATCGCTGCCTTCAACAATCGCTGGTAATTTCACGGACAACTGTCCGGGTGCCGAACTGATAAAAGCATTTTTTCTCATTTGAGTAAAATCCCAGTCTCCTACCCGTCCGGAAAGATAGTGCGTTGAACGACTTTTGTCCGCAGCCAAGGCCGCAATCTCCAGTCCCGAAAGAGCACGATTATAGACCGTAGCTCGCCGGATCGTTCCACGGAATCTATTCTCTCCGTTGCTGCAGCAGCCGATCCGAAGCGGCAGGCGATTGCGAATCATTTTCTGAATTCCAGCGCGGCTGCGATCAGCGACCTCTTTTCCATTCAAATACAACTTGAAAATATTTTCTTTCCGGCTGTACACTCCCACCACATGCGACCACTGATCTGCCAGCAATTTGGCATCATAACCAAGCATCGATTCGGCCACGACCATTCGCAGGGAATTGCCTGGAAACGTGTCCAGCATGTATCCCGTGGAGGTTCCCGCTTGGCTCTTATCGATGATCCTTCCGCCGGCATGATTCAGTTTCTTTGGCTTTATCCACGCCTCCAGCGTAACAGCATCAGTCATATCCAATTGCTGATGATGTTCCACCTCCAGTATTGTTGTGGTTTCGTCCAGATATATTCCGTCTAGCAGGTGTGCCTCGTCTCCTGCTACAAGTGCATTTGCGGTGGTGAGAACGCTTAGAAGAACTAACACAATGAAATAGAGTAAATGTTTGGATAAATTCATGATTCCTCATTACCTGACTAAGTCATTCGACATATCTCATTTGAACACATAAACATGTGTCTTCAGGGAAGATGACACAAGAATGTCTAAGAGGAGGCGATTTTCTTGCGTCTATCAGTTTCGCTTCCAGTTTCTGATATTCTACCATTTTATTACTTTCTTTCAAGCGGTGTGTTTTCGTTATACTCCGCCTTCTGATGGAAGATTTTGGCCCAGTCTTTTCCGGCTTGCCGCCGACCAATGCAGAAGAGGTGTCTGAAGCCGCGCAAAAAAATCTGACCGTCGCTGATTGCCGGTGAGGCATAGCACGACTCACCAAGCTCATATGTCGCAACGCATTCGAATTCCCTGCCGGGCTTGATCACGTTGATTTGGCCGTTGTCGTTGATGAAGAAGATCCGTTCACCCACCAGGACCGGGGAAGCGTGATGTCGGCCCAGCTTCTCCTGCCAAAGCACCTCGCCGGTGGCGGCCTTGTAGCAGAAAACCGTCCCGCCTCTGTTGATACTTAACAGGAGATCCCCCGCAACGATCATAGAGGGGACGTAGGGGGCTCCCTTTCTGTCAGACCAAGCGACGTGGGTATTCGTGACGTCGCCCCTGCCGTCGGGCCGGATTGCCAGCAGAATCTGCTTGGGCCAACTGCTGCTAATGAAAACCAATCCGGCGGTTTCACTGTAAACCGGCGTGGCCACGAATTCCTGCGAGGGACCATCAACCTTCCAGAGTTGTTCACCGGTGTCAGGGTTGAAGCCGGCCACGCAGCGGTCACCGCACTGAATCAACTGAGTGCGCCCACCAAACTCACGGATGTACGGGGCGCTATAGCTGATCCCCTTATTGGTGCGATTGTTGCGCCAGACCGTCTTGCCGTCGGAGCGGCTCAGGGCGATCAGGAAGGATTTGTCCTTGCCGTCGCCGTCGACGAGGACTTTATCCTTGAACAGCACTGGGGGATTGCTGAATCCCCATTCGCCTTTGTGAGTCCCGGGCCGGACCTGCCAAAGCTGCTTGCCGGTGGCCAACTCATGCGCGGCCACAAGGATCTCATCACCGACACGGAAGGTTACAAAGACCCGCGATCCGTCGGTGACCGGCGTGCTGGAAGCATAGCTGTTTTCCTTATGGAGTTTTTCTAAAGGCCCCTGCACGACGGTCTCCTGCCAAAGGATCATTCCGCTAGTGCGGTCGATACACAGGAGTATACGTTCTTTCGTAGCAGCCTTGCTCGTGACTGTGCACACACGATCGCCCCAAATAATCGGTGAGGCATGCCCTTTGCCGGGGAGCTCGATTTTCCAAAGCGCGCCGGCAGGATCCCAATCGGTGGGAACGTTTTGATCGATACAGGTACCGTCACCGCGCGGGCCGCGCCAGCCAGGCCAGGGTTCAGCTTGGGCTGTGGGAGTAGCGGTGGCGAGCAGGCCGCCCAACAGCATGGCGAAGACAACATTTCTATTCATGAGGTTTAGAACTCCTTTTGGGCCGAATGCCTTACGGACTGCAGAAAGCGTCACCGTAAGGACAAAGTACCTAAAGCAGCTATTCCAGTTACGGTACTATGCAGACGTCTATCCAAAATGCTTTATAACGTGAATCACCACACCTAACGAGAACACACATCTTGTAACTATTATATCCAACCTTCCAGACGCGCCAAGCCAAAAGTAGTGTCTCGATTATTGCTGGTAGCTTGGTATATGCTCCTGGATATAATCTATTTTTTGACGGGTACACTTTTTAAGCACGGACATCGAAACCTCTCACAAGCAATCGGCGTTTTTCGCTGAAAAATGGGGGTGAGGGAATTCTGGGTGAAGCTGCGAAATAAGCCTATCTTGATGCATTCACAGACACTTCCGTCATGATTACGTGTCCTCTATGAGTCCGCCCTAATGTGATGCTCTATGTTTGGTGGAGAGGCGCAGCTCCTGCGCATAACCGGTCGGCAATAAAGTCAGACGTTAACTCGCAAGACGGGATTGGGCTGGATTGCCTTGATTTCGGTGGCAAGTAAATGTCACCGAGCGGCGTCAAAAAAGTGTCAGTCGCCACTGGTAAACCACTATAGGCTCCACGTGTTGTTCACTTGTTAACCAGTTGTAACCCTCATTTTTGGCCAAAAAAGCAGTCATAACCTACTAACACATAAGGATTTACAAGCTGACTCATGGATTTTTAATCCGTAGGTCCGAGGTTCGAATCCTCACGGGCGTGTTAACAAAATCCTCACAGGCAGTAGATGACAGCAATGGTTACAAGACGCCTAAGTCTGACAAAAACAAGAAAGTTACAGCAAGCAATGCTGACAATGCCAAGTATTTCCATCAAAAGAGATAGACTGATTTAAACCTGTCAGTTCGATGTGTTTGGTTAGAGAAGGTCGACTAAGCCTAACAGGAAACCTCAAACCGCTTTTTATGAGAATTACTGTCTGAGTCCAATGCGATATTTTTCATTGTGCCTTAGGGTCCGCCTCACGCGACTGCACGATGTGTTTATTTGAACTTCTGCTTTTTGATCTTTCGGAGTGTCTATATTAACACTTAAGGTCGCGCCGCTAATGCTCATTGAGGTAACATCCAACTCTATGGTCCTGTTTAAGGTTTCTTTACTTTCATTTCTGATATTTCGTTTTGTCCAGGCCAAACCGCTTGTTACCAGGTTCCGCCGGCATGCCTGAAGGTAAGCGGTATCTGACTGGAACATGATCTTATTCGCACTACCGGTTAAAATGATCATCATGGCTCCGATTAAGCCCATTGCCGCTACTACAAGTATCAATACAAAACCATTTTGCTGCGGATTTTTCATCTTTACTCTACGACCTTTCGAAAAGCACCTACAAAATACAGATGTGAACCAGCCATCTTTTCTTCCGAACGGCCCCGAACATTATGCTCTATGTGGGTCTGAACCTCCACGGCATAACCGGAACTGTTGTTTCTGCGGACTTGCCATTCTATTATAGCATTCGGCACCGACCATACTTTGGTGTCTTCTTCGTAGTGTTCCTGAGCGGTCGGCAAGCTGCGTCTGAGCACCTTGCCATCTTTCAATTGATAGCCGACAATACCATTTGGCAATTCAATCAAAAGCAGGTCCTTGTCTGTTGTATATTCGGCGAACGATTTCGGCAATCCCTTCGCAAGGTCAACATCCTCATGCATTTGCTCCAGCATATTGAGCACACTTGTGTTCTCCTGTACAATCCTATAGGAACGCGGGATATCGCTAATAATGGTAGTGAACAATTTCGACACAACTATCGATACAATTGAGAAAATGGCCATCGCAACCAACAATTCCGCCAATGAATAACCTCTGCGCATTTCTACTGCTCCCGCTCGTCCAAAAAATATCTACACAATTGAACTTTAACTTCCTTGCCGAAGGTCCTGCCATTTGCCGTAACCTGGACCAATTTCATACCCTCCCATTGACCGGTCCCTGCAGACTCTTTGATAGAAACACTCAGGTCAGGCCAAAGTCGCTTAAAATCTTCGTCACGAATCGCTTCACCCGTTACTGCTATGCTGTCAAGCTGTGCCTGGGCGGCTGCTATGCAGTGTTGCCTCATCCACTGGCAGCGATTGAGTTTTGCGAATGTTCGCAATGACAATGCCAATCCAGCCACAACCATTCCCAGGACCGCAAGTGAAACTACTATTTCGGCCATTGTAAATCCGCCGGATCTATTCTTCATACCTGACATAACTATGCTCCATTTAAGGTACTACGGAATCACAAGGTCCGCTGTATGATGGATAATTGCCACGAGGGGAGAAAATATGGCATAGACAACAAAACCTATCATTGCTCCCATAATTAGTATTATACAAGGCCACATTATGAACCTGACAAGGTTGGCGTAGTAGCTATAGTTCGAGCGATAGAGCGATTCAAGTGTTTCCAATACAGTCAAAGTATTGCTCTGATTTACCTTCTCATCAAACGCCCAGGCCAGAGGAGACCCTAATCCGGCTTGTCTGGCCGCAGTTGCTATATTGTCACCTCGCTCTACTTTTTGAAGCCATTTTTTTAGTCGTTTTCTAAAACAATTGTTCACGTCCAGACCGAGTGTATTAGCAATCGCATTATTGACCGTACCGTCGGCATTGAGTGACAGCCTCAGAAGCTCAACCACCTGTACCATCGAATAATTCTTCTCAAACCAGTGCAGAACAGGCGAGTGCCATTTAATAAAATCAACAATTCTCGATGTTAAATAGGGCTTGTCCGGCCGGCGGGGCCGAAACTTAATCCGAATCGAAGCAGGGACAACCACAAGAACTACGAGTGCAAATAGAAAGATGATTAACCACCCATAATCATAGGCAATAAAATTTGTGATCCGGATTAAAAATCGAGTGGAAGCCGGCAACTGTGCGGCCTCTGTAGTTTCTGTTAAAACTGCCTCGAACACCGGAATGACCTTCGTAACTACTCCCAATACGATAAAAAACGCAAAGACTATTAGTATTACCGGGTAAAATGCGGGAACCGGCCTGATTTTCCTGCTTTCATCGGCCTTGTTGACTATATCGGCTTCAATGCTCTTAATCGCAAGCGGGAGCTGGTCAATCCGCTCGGCAGCGGCTGTCATTGCCACTACATAACCGGGACATTTAGGGTAACCTCGCTTGATTGACTCGCTCAATGAGTAGCCCTGAACCAGCCATTTTTGTATTCTTCGCAGGATTCTTGACCGGTTGTCTGTTCGCCCACCGGCTGCTGATTCAAGGGCCATAGGTAATGGCAGGTTCTGGCGCATACTCGAGCCGATTGTCGAGACAACGTATGCAGCGGTCGCGTGACGGGATGTTAAACCGTAGGCTATGATTGAACCTACGAACAAAATAAAAAACACGAAGCCGAAAATCGACAAAGGCCCAAATGTTAAGCCTGCAGTTACGAATAAGAGCAAAAATGCAAGAATTATGAGTATCCATTTTGCGCATTTCTGAGGCCAACTTTCAGATTCGGGCTCACGTCTTGTCATCAGCACAGCCAGCAATGTAACGACGAAAATAAGCGGTACAAATATTATATTCTCAAACAACTCTCTCAAAACGGCGGCATAACCCACCAGGAAACATACGACCGGCAATATAACCAAAGCAATACGCGGATTCTTAACAGCCAGGATTACGCAAAGAACCAAAATTAATATTGCTATAATTGCAAACATACTCTACCCAATCATCACACAGACAACTTCGTAATAATTGTTATTATTGGCAGAAACATTGAAAGGACGGCCATTGCCAAAATCCATCCCACCACAATCAGCATACAGGGCAACAAAATTGCCTGCAGCCTTGCCTGTCCGCATCGTGCCTGCTCAGAATACATCTGGCCCAGACTGTAAAGGTTGTCCTGTAATTCATTGCGTTGAGTGCCCAGTTGAATCGAATACAAAAACAGCCTTGGTATCAACCGGCACAATTGTCCCGCCTCCAGGATATTAGCTCCCTGTTCGATTTGGCCGGCAAGCATTTCGCTTTCCAGGAGGAGTTTTTCACTTCCCGTCGAACCAGAGCCTAATCTGAGGCACGCCGGCATATCACAACCGGCTGCAACCATCATTGCCATAGATTCGGCCATTCTGCTAAGCACGCTGCTATGGTAAACCCTGCCGATAACCGGCATTCTTAAAAACAGCGATTCCTTTAATCTTCGTCCGGCCGGAGAGGACGAGAGTAACCCAAACATAAAAATTATCACTGCGATAAGAACTCCTGCGCCTATCCAAAAAGGTACTATGTGTTCCGTCACACTTAAGAATAATCGAGTTAGCACCGGCAACTGTGCGCCTTCTGTCATATCTGCCAGTATAGGGCCGAATTGTGGGATTATAATCAGGAATATAGCTGTTAAAATAACCGCAGCCAGAGTAAGGATGACCGCAGGATAGCTCAATGCTTCAAAAATTATCCTCCTGGTTTGATGCGCCAGCTCCAGGTGCCTGTTAAGACTCGTCAGCATCTCACTTAATCTTCCTGTTTCAACACCCGCTTTTAATATCCTGCCGTAGAGAGGTGGAAAACGCTTCTGTCTTTTTTCGAAGGCTTCCTCAATACTTGTGCCTGCTTCAAGCTCGCTTGCAATAGCATCAATGAGCTTGCGCATTGACTTTGAGCGGATATCATTTGCAAGCTCTCGCAGGCCCCTTTCCAGAGGGATCCCGGCCTTTGTTATTGAAGCAAGCTGCTGATTGAAAAGCATAAACTCGTTTCTTCCGATGGCGGTCCTGGGCTTTGGAGTCTTGGCCTTTTCGATAGAATTAACTGCCAGCTCCATTTGTTTGAGTAATTCGCCCGCCTCTTCGCGAGACCCGGCTTCAATCGTGCCTTTCATCAGCCGGCCTGCCGATGTCAATGCATTGTATTCAAATGTCGCCATTTTCTGCTCCTGTTAACTACGGAGGATACACGGATATTTTGCGTTCTATTCATTTTGTTTCAGCTCGTACTGATTCCACAAACTGTATTCAGCTCCTCCTGTGTTGTGACGCCCTCACTGACCAAACGCCCGCCGTCCTCAAGCATATTCGTATGACCTTTACTTTCGAGGATATCTTCAAGCTGTTCCAGGTCGGCTTTTGCCAAAATGGCCTTTCGCAACTGTCCATCCAGTTGGACCATTTCTGCTATGAGCACCCGTCCTTTGAAGCCGGTGTTAAAACAGTTGTCACACCCTACTGCTTCAAATCCGGTTCCGGCAGACTTAATCTTTCTCTTACACTTGCTGCAAAGTTTTCTGGCAAGCCGTTGGTTGAGGACTGCCGAGACGCTTGAGGTTACCTGGTAAGGCTCAATGCCCATCTCCAGCAACCGTAAAAATGCCCCTGCAGGCGTGCCGCTGTGCATTGTGCTCATCAGCAAATGCCCGGTCAGTCCTGCCTCTATGGCAATTTTTGCGGTCTCGGCATCGCGGATTTCTCCAATCATCAAAACCTGGGGGTCCTGTCGCAGCAGCGACCGCAGGGCCGTTGGAAATGTCATTTGGCCGTGTGGCGTAATCTGGGTTTGTGTAATGCCTTCGATTCTAATTTCCACGGGGTCTTCGAGAGTTACAATGCTCTTGCCGGGAAAGCCTTTTAGAATGTGTCGCAGAAGAGCGGCGAGAGTGGTACTCTTTCCACTACCCGCCGGGCCGGTTAGCAGTAAGATACCTTGATTTTTGGCAGCAATTCTCTTCAAAGCTGTGTACGTAAGCTCCGAAAATCCCAACTGTCCCAATTCCATAAGCTCTCTATTGTTGTAGAACAGCCGCACTACTGCTCTTTGACCGTGTATCGTCGGAAAAATTGCGAGCCGCTGGTCCGTAATCCTGCCATTATGGCTCTTGCTGATTTCAATCCGGCCTTCCTGGGGTATATCGCTTCGATAGGTCAGGAGCCCTCCCAGCACCTTCAACCTTGCAATGACGTTGTCAGACAGGGATTTGGGCACTTTTTCGACGGTGCTTAAGACGCCATCAAGACGAAATTTTATAGCCAATTCGGTGCTCATGGGCTCAAAATGGACGTCGCTTGCATTGGAGTCTATGGCTTTTTTGAACAAATCGTCCACCAGGGATACCACATCATGGGCATCCATTTTAGCACCGCAAGGGCCGTTTTTACGATCATTTGCATTCATATCATTATCGTTCTTATGCCGGCAAATTGCATTTTCAGCCAATCGGCTTCAAAAATAAGAGGCAAAAGCTCCCAAAAATGTTATCTAAAAAAAAGATTTTTCCCTAAAATCAGCAGATTTTTTGTTAACATAGTAGTAGGTGCTCACTCTTAACAATATAGAATTACTGAATGGGCGTTTATGTTTGGCAAGGCCGTTAATTACGAGCTGATTTGGGACTTTACTGTTTCCGCGGCTGTAGATGAAAGCCAGCAGTGGATATTGTCTGCAATGCAACGCCACGGGCAGGGATTGGTCACAATACTCTGGAGAATATTAGGGAATGAACAAGATGTCTGCGACGCCTACCAGAACACTTTTTTACAGCTCGCCCATTACAAAGGAAGACAAAAGCCCGAACATATGAAAGCGTATATCTTCCGTGTGGCAAGCAACACGGCAGTGTCAATGTTAAAACACAGGGCCGCTGAAAAAAAGAGATTGTCCACTGCCATTGTTACCAGAGAGGGCGCTATCTCGCCTGAAAATGAGCTTGATTGTAAATACTTACAGGAAACTTTGAGATGCCATATAGCCCAGTTGCCTGAATATCTAAGGAACGTCGTAATGTTACGCGATCTGGGAGAATTATCTTACGCCCAGGTAGGCAGGATATTAGACATATCAGCGGCAACCGCAAGGGTCTACAGATGCAAAGCAATCCAATTGTTGGCTGTATGGATGGGCAAAGAAAGAGAAGAAAGATGATGAGTATAAATAAAAATAAGGGGACAACACTTAAATCTCAAAACGGTAGTTCCAACAAGTGCAGGCGAATCAGGGCCTGGTTGCATAAAGCTGTAATCAGCCGCTTTCATATCGATGCAGAATGGGTACAGAACCATATTGCGAATTGCCCAAGATGTAATCGACGTTTTGTAAACGTTGCTAAAGTCAATCTTGCACTGTCGGCCATAAAATCTCAACCGCACAAGCTTGATTTATTGATGCGTGCAAATACTCAGGCCATTGGTGTGCTGAAACACGGTCTCCGAGAAGCACCGAAAGCCGAGAAACTGCGGGCGATGCTGCCCGAACCGAAACCGTTAGAAAAGTGCGGCAAGTATGCACATTCTACAGCAAATGTAGCAGCCTGCATAGCAATCTTACTTCTTATGAAAATCGGTATTTTCTCCTCTATGGATACCTTCCAAACTCAAGGCCAAAAAGCCGTAGAGCAGTACTATGCAAGTCAATTAGGCGAAGACCTGGCAGATGAGGTATTTTCGGCTTAGTTAGACATGGAAGTATCTTCCATCCTTAATACTTGACTCACAATCTCTTTATTTCTAAGATTTGTTCGAAAGACTTCAAAATGGGAAATCTATGGAGCCGGTAATCACAATATCCGCCCTGGGTGATAACTATATTTACCTGTACTGTTATCACCGGAACAACGCTTTTGCGGTCGACCCGGGCGAGGCCAAAGCCGTCCTCAAAGCATTAGAAAAACATGGACTGGACCTTACCGACGTGCTAATCACGCACCGGCATTTCGACCACACCGGAGGCGTAGGGGACCTAAAAGAGAAAACCGGCTGCAAGGTTGTTAGCGGAGAAAAA
>JAOUFU010000092.1 GCA_029858035.1 Phycisphaerae bacterium | reverse complement strand
TGCGAACTTTCATTCCCTCCATAACTGTATCAAGAGAGCTGGTTACAATCGTTGCATCCTGGTCAACACTGGCCATCGCGTACGCAAAATCCTTGTCGGCACGGACTATGTCCAAAGACTGGATACTCAAAGAGTCACCTTTAACTACCCATACTTTATTGCCGTCATGTATTGCATCTCGAGGCACGGCTATTGCATTCTTCAGAATCTTACCCTCAATCTGGACCTCCGCAAATATACCGGGTAATAACGGAGGTCTGCCGTTGGAGCGCTCAAATGGCTTCGGCACTTCAACAACGACGGAAATCATCCTCGACATTTTATCGACCTGGCCTGTCGTTCGGGTGACATAGCCTTTCCATGTATGCTCTGCACCGGCAAAATCGGCCTTCACTACAGCCGGCGTTTTCCTGCTTAAAGCCCTGTTGCCATTGAGCGAGGCCGAATTATCAAAGATGTCAAACCACGCCAGCTCTTCATCCTCAAGCGGTATCTCTATCTCGACCGTGTCAATTCCGTATGCGACAGCTACAGGCTGGCCGGCGACCATATATTGGCCGAGGTCGACTTTTTCACTGATTATCAGGGCGTCAAACGGCAAGGAAAGACTTGTCCGCTCAAGCCTAAGTTGTGCGGTCGCGAGCTGCGCCTTGGCAGATTCTAACGCGGCTTTAGCCTGGCGAACCTGTGATTCGCGCAAGACCAGCGGTGAATTGGGTTCGGTGCCGGGATGCATTTCCCCCCAGGACCTGCGTGCGACTTCCGCTTCAGCCATCTCTATTTCAAGCTTAACCTGAGCATCAGCCACGACGGCGTCGGCCTGCTGGACGGCAAATTTATAGTCCCTTTCATCTATTTGCAGTAATTGTTCTCCGGCAGGGATAAGCCCCCCCGCCTTGAGGTCAGAGTTAACAGAGATGACCTTGCCGGGTACCTCGGGGACGATATCAACCTCTACCTTGGGACTTATAGTTCCATATGCACGAATGACCATTTGAATGTCTTTGGCCTTCAACTGCTTAACCATCACTAATGGCACTATGATTTCCTGTTCTTTCCGCTGCGGTGGTTTTCGAGATTTAATCAGAATAAACGTAAGCAATCCGAAGAAGGCAAGTATGGATACAACAATCAGCAATTGTTTAAGGCGGCTTGGGGATTTTTCCATCCCCTGTTCGATTACGGGCTTGGTTTGATTTTTTACGGCCATACGATTAATCCTCTTTTAATTCGGCTTCCTGTTCGTCTGCCCAGTCACCACCCAGGGCAAGGAAAAGATTGACTCTTGTGGTCCAGATCTGGCCTTTAAGGACAGCCACTTCTTCCTCAGCTATTCTGCGCCGGCGCTGCGTTTCGAGAACCGTCAGGAAACCGGCAACGCCGGCGACACCACTGCTATATCTCTGCTTTGAAAGCTGCTCCGCTGCTTCGGCCTCTATGAAGCGGCTCTGGGCATGCTCAAGCTGGACTTGTAACATCTGGTCCGCGGCCAGGGCATCCTCGACTTCCCGCATAGCTGTGAGAACAGTTCCGGCATAATTAGCCGCCAACTCGGCATAACGGGCCTTGGCAGCCTTGACTCGTGCCTTCAACTGTCCACCTTTGAATATGGGTTGAGCAAGACGTAAGATCGCTGAATAAATCTCCGTCTCGTCTATCCAAATGTCTTCCCATGTATCGGCGCTGCGACCGGTACTTGCAGACAGGGTCAGGTCTGGAAATAACTGTGCAATACTGACGCCAATTCGCTCATTAGCTGCACGCAAAGTCAACTCCGCCGCCCTGACATCGGGCCTGCGGTCCAGCAGGGATGCGGGCAGCCCAATCGAAACGGGTTCCAAATCCGGCAGGTCGGGTAATGTTTCGGGCAGAGGCTCTGAAGCAGCCGGCCTGCGGCCAAGGAGAACATCAAGCGCGTTCTGCGCCCTTATAAGCGAGAGCTCAATAGCAGGCTCAAGAGACTTCGAGGCTTCGAGATTCTCACGTGCCAGCCTTATCTCAACCGGCTTAACGAGGCCCCTGCTATACTTACGTTCGACAATTTCCAGAGTGCCGGTGCGACTTTCGGTGTTTGCCCTTGCTATGGCCAGGCGGTTGTTGATAGTTGCGATGTCGATTCTGGCCTTGACTACAGTGGCGATAATCGAATTAATGAGTGCCTGTTCGCCGGCTTCGGCAGCAAGCATATCCGCCCAGGCAGCCCGCTCTGCATATTTGAGTTTTCCGAATAAATCCAGTACATAGACGACGGAGATATCCTGTGTCCAGGTTGTGCTCATCACATTGAATCTACCCCCCCCGCCGAACCCACTACCGAAGGTAAAAGAACGCTTGCTGCGGTCACGAGACAAACCGTATGAGACATCCGGCCACATTCGGCCGCGACTCTCAGCGAGGGCCGCCTGGGCCTGCAGCACTCTTGCTGCGGCTGCTTTCACATCATAGTTATTTTCCAACGCACGGCGCACCAAAGCCGTCGTTGTCGGGTCGCCGAATTGTTCCCACCAGTTGTCAATCATCTCAAGGTCATTGACGTCCTGGCTGCGGCTTCCGGCGCGAACAAAAGCCTCGCTGCTATCTGCAGTGGTTTCGGGCCTTGAATACTTGGGTCCGAGCATACAGCCGGAAAGCATTGTAAAGCTCAAAACAAGAAACCAACACATTAAAATCAGCGGCTTTTTCATACCTAAAAGTGCCCTTCTGTACCTTCAATTTACTCAAACAGGGTTATTATCCGACAAGTATAAAAATTGACACATTAACGGATGTTAGGTGATATCCTCAATTTCCCACATAAATGCCTTAATCCCTTCCTGGCCAAGTTTTTTTCGCATCTGCCGGACGTTGTCCATCAGATCTTTCGCTTTGGACTGGTCGGTAACAACCAAGGTGCCACAATTAATCGCAGGCCAAACTTCCGTATTCAAATGCGGCTCACTCAATTCGCCTTTACCCAGGGTATTCGGAAATTTCGTATAGCACTTAATTCCGGCAGAGGCAAGGACTTCATTGACTTCCCCACCTATCGCGGCATTATGGATTATCAAAACAGCTTTCATAATCATCCTCTTACAGCAGATGCCTTGAAGCCTTCGAAGACACTATAAAGAACCGGCATCAAAACCAGCGTAATGATTGTCCCAACACATAAACCACCAATTACTGTTATAGCGAAAGGCACCCAGATTTCAGAGCCTTCTCCCCTTGAGAAGGCCAGGGGTGTCATGGCGAGCATTGTAGTGACGCTCGTACATATCACAGGGCGCAACCTGCTTCTTCCTCCCTCCACAATCGCCGAATAGACATCAAGTCCCCGCTGTCTTAATATATTAAGATAACTGATAAGAACAATTCCATCATTAACGACAATTCCGACAAGCATAATCAGAGCAATAAAGCTGATAACACTCATCGACTGACCGGTAACAGCCAGCGCGAGAATGACACCAACGATGCCGAAAGGTATTGAAAAGAATATGATAAAGGGGTCACGGAACGACTCAAACTGTGAAGCCATTACCATATACACCAGGCCCATCCCCAGACAGACGGCTATAATCAGCAACTGGAATGCCTCCTGCCTCTCTTTTTCAGCGCCGGCAAATTTATAACTAAAGCCCGGCGGGGCAGGGATTTTATCCAGGGCTTTCTTGACCTCTTTTACAATCGAACCGAGATCTCTGTCACTGACCGCGCCGGAGACCATGATGTATCGGGCCTGGTCCTTTCGCTCAATCTTTGTTGGGCCAAGCCCATACTCGAGTGTAGCAATATTGGCCAGGCTGATCTGGCTTCCCGAGGGAGTGCCGATAAACACATCGCGTAAATCTTCAATCCTGTCCCTGTCTTTCGGCTGGAGTCGAACTTCCACATCATATTCGTCTCCACCCTCGCGATACCTCGTTGCGGCAGTACCTGCAAAATAAGTCTCAATCTGTTTGCCGATGGTTCTCACATCGAGACCCAACATGGAGGCCTTTTCGCGATCAATGACCACCTTTATCTCGGGTTTTTCCTCTTTTCGGCTGATTTGAACATCCTGCACCCCTTCAATATTTTCCATCGCCGCCTTGACAAGCTCGGCATACGCTCTCGCATCCTCCATATCATGGCCGTAGAGTTCAACGGCCAATTTGCCGGCGGTGCCGAATATCAACGCCTCAATCGGGTCTTCGGCGCTATAACGAACGACCGTCCCCGGCATACTATCCGTAATTTGGCGAAGCCGCTTTATGATATCATTCGGCGAAGCATCGCGCTCTTTCATGCGTTTCAAGCTGATAAACAAAATCCCCTTATAGCTCTCTTCCTCTGTTGCAAACTGCGAGGAGGCGCCGCCGTAAACACCCCAGCGAATAAAACTGTCCCGCCGTTCAGGCACATTATTTCCCACTATCTCCTGTAACTGCTGCGCTACAACGCCGGTGCGCTCGTAGCGTGTACCGATAGGCAGCTCATAATCCGCGGACAACCGATTCTGGTCCTGCTCGGGGAAAAACTCGGTGCCAATAGTTCCGACAATTCCAATGCTCCAAACAAAAAGGAGTCCACATGAAATAAATACCGTTTTGCGATTTTTCAAGGACCAGTCCAGGAATTTGACGTACAGGCTTTCTATTCCGTTTAAGGTGACCTCGCCCCATCGATAAAAGAAGTCAAGAACTGATTTTGAAGAGTCAGGATTCCGCACAATAAGCAGCTTTGAAGACAACATGGGAACGAGCATAAGCGCGGTAAACAAAGAAGCCACGAGAGCCATCGTAATAATAGCGGCAAACTCGCCGAATACGACCTCGGTTATCCCGCCAACAAATATAATAGGAGCAAAAATCGAAATAGTGGTCAGTGTCGATGCGATCACTGCCACTCCGACCTCATTTGCCCCGAAAATAGATCCTTCTTTGGGGCGCTGGCCCTTATTGCGATGGCGATTGATATTATCCACAACAATTATGGCGTTATCAACAACAAGTCCTACCGAAATGGCCAAACTGGCCAGCGAACTATCGTTAATCGTGTAATCCGCCAAATACATCAGGAGAAATGTGATGATTAAGGAAGTTGGGATGGCCGCAGCCACTATCAGGCTGGCGCGAAGGTCCCTGAGGAAGAAAAGAAGTACGATAAAAACAAAAAAAACGGCCCAAAGAACCGTACCGCGTAAATTGCCGACTGAGGCCATGATAAACTCTGAATTATCCATTACCATTTTGGGCTCCACATCAGGCGGCAACTTTTGTTTAATCTCTTCAAGTTTTTTCTTAACGGCCCTTGCCACCTCTACCGTGTTTTCGCCGCTCTGCTTCTGGATGAATATGGCCATTGCCTTCTTGCCATTCATGCGCACATCAAAGGTCCGCTCTTTGAAAAAATCGCTTACATTAGCCACGTCTTTTAGCTTGACAGGTATCCCGTTGCGTCGAGCCACAATCACTTCAGCTACCTCTTCAGGATTGGAAAATTCCTCAGGTGTCCGGAGTAAATAATCCTTGTAGCCGGTTTTTAAGTTACCGCCGGGAGTGCTAATGTTTTGGGCGGCCAGAGCCAGTTTTACCTGGTCAACCGACAAATTCAAAGCGGCGAGTCTGTCGCGGTCAATATCCACCCTTATCTGTCGTTCCATACCGCCACCGGCCGTCGCCGATGCGACTCCTTTGACACGCTTGATAGGGTCTACTAACAGGTCATCCACGATATCCTGTAAATACGGGTAGCTGTCCTCAGCCGTAATCGCAATAATTGCAATCGGCATCATGGCAAGGTCGAACTTGAAAATGACGGGACTTTTGGCATCCTCGGGCAGCAGCTCTCGAATCAGATCAATCCTGGCCCTCACATCGTTCATCGATTCATCTATATCCTCGCCCCATTTGAATTTCAATGTTACAGCCGACATTCCCTCTTTCGAAACTGATATGACCTCATCAACGCCGGAAATAGTGCTAAGGGTATCCTCCATCGGCTCTGTTATAAGCGTCTCTATCTCCTCAGGCCCCGCCCCCTGATACGCGGTCAGGACCGAGACAGCCGGGATTTCCATATCCGGCATCAGGTCCAGGCCCAGCATGGAGAGCGCCACAAGGCCCAAAACGACCATAGCCACAAATATCATCAGGGTCGTAACCGGTCTGTTCACTGAAAATTGAGCTAACTTCATTTAATATCCTCTATCCGGACAATCCGAACGCCTGTTCCGTCCATAAGAAAGTTCATTCCATTGACCACAAGTGTCTGGCCTGCTTTCAGACCCTCCGTTATTTCGTATCTGTCGCCCTGTTTTATGCCAATTTCAACGATTCGCTTATGGGCAATTTTGCCATCATTTTCTCCGTCAATTACATAAACATAGGGCTTATCAATCTTGCCGCCAAGAATTACATCACGAGCAATAATGACCACATTGTCTTTCTGTTTCGTAATCATTGTCACCCGTGCAAACATCCCGGGCTTCAGGAGCAACTGGTCATTATTTAGACGAATCTCAATCTGAATGGTGTGTGTTTGGTCGTCAAGAGCAGGGTAAATTGAATACACCTTTGCATTAAATTCCCTCTCCTCGTATGCATCCACCCTGATTCTCACAGGCATTCCAACAGCCACTTTGGCCGCATATTTTTCGGCAACGGGAACTACAACTTTGACGGTTTCCATATCGGCAACAGTAACAAGACGTTCGCCCGCTCTAATCATATTACCCAGGTCAATATGCTTCGCGGTGACTATTCCATCAATCGGCGAGACAATCGTGGATTCCCGGAGATTTAACTGGGCAAGCTCCAGATTTGCCTTTGCCAAACTCAGGCCTGCGGCGGCCAATTCCGCAGCCGTTACAGCCTTGTCTTTGGTCTGCTCAGTAGCCGAACCGCCTTCATACAGGCCAATAATGCGCTTCTTTTCCCTCTCGCCATCTTTTAATTCCACCTCTCTGGCTTTGACACTGGCCTCAGCGGCAGCCAGTTGAGCCAGGTAAACATCATGGTCGATAACGGCAAGCTGCCGGCCCTTTTTCACCGACACACCCTCTTCAACAGCAACGAGGTCATTGCCGTCAGTAAGAACGTGCAGGGACTCGACTCTACCAGCCACTTTTGAAGCGACATCCACAAGCTGGTTTGCTCTTATCCAGCCGGTCAGCTCTATTGTCTCTTCTATCGAGCCGGTTGTTACGGTTTCGACCTCAACCGGAGTAATTTTAGTCTCCGCCGAGGTTTCACCGGGCCTTCGCACATATCCAAACCAAAAGGTAATAAAAACTACTACAACCACTGCTATCCAATATGCAATCCTTCGAATTACTTTCATTTTGTCCGCCTCTATTCTGTCTCAACAGATGCTGCCAAACTCTTTTCCCCGGCTGTACCTGATTCGGGATTCTTAGTTTGCACTTTTGATTCAGCAGCTCCAAATGTAGTTATTGTTCCCATCGCCTTCTGCAGATACAATTTCGCAATTATATGCGAGTATATAGCCTGATAATAGTTTACCCTCGCCGTTGTTAAAGCCGCCTGAGCGTCAATCATCTCCACCTGTGTATTTGCGCCCTCTTTATAGCCGACTTCTGCCAGCCGTAGTCCTTCCTGGGCACGGGTCAGATTTAAACGCTGCGACTCGACATACTCTTTAGCGTTCTGGATGCTTAACTGGGCCTTTGTTAATTCAAATAAAGCTGTTTCTTCAGCATCAATTAAATCCACCTGTGCCTGCTTTAGACGAGCTTTCTGGGCAATTATATCACCTTCTCGGGCAAAACCATCGAATATGGGCAGAGACGCCATGACACCAGCCTGCCAGGCGCGTCCCCACTCAATTTGCATCATGCTATGGGGATCGGGTTTCGACCATGTATTTGTATAATAAGCATTAATCGCAGGCCAATATTGACTATGAATAATCTTGAGCAGCTCCTTCTGATACTTGATATCAAACTCCCGACTGTACAGGTCGGGCCGATTTCGATATGCCGCTTCAACGGCCTGTTCCATTGTCACATTCAAAGGGATATATTCCAATTCGTCCGACAGGACAAAGTCACTGTCCTGCGAGACACCCATCACCTTAACGAGATTGGCTTTAGCAATGTCGATGGCATTTTTGTTCTGTATAAACTCCGCCTGGAAATTTGACAGCTCGACTTCGGCCCGCAGAACATCAAAATCAGAAGCAATACCGCCCTGCTGCTTTTGTTTGACGCTGTCAAGATGCGCTTTGGCCGAGCGTACCGCGTCGGAACTGATTTCCACCAAATGCTGGCTCAGCAGCACGTCGTGATAGGCATACTGTGCAGTATAAACCAGCTCCTGAATCGCCTCTCTAACGTTCTCATCAGTAAGCAGGGAAAACAACCTGGCGGCATTGATCCTGGCCGGTATCGAGCCGCCGGCGAAAATCGGCTGGGTAACAGTAAGGCCTACGGTATAATTATCTACATCACCAAACTGCACACTGCTTTTCCCGGTCGGTGTGTCAATGTCAAAAGATGTCACCTCATCAAGACGTTTATAATCAGCTGTAAGGCTTACTTTTGGCATGATTGCCGAATAGGATTTTAAGCGCTGTCCGCGGGCAACCTCCTTTTCCTGCAAGATGCGATGTAAGACCTTATTGTTAGTAAGAGTCAGTTTTAAGCTGTCCTGGATACTCAGCTTGCCCTTTATAATCGGCTGTATCTGCTCTTCCTGCCGTTTGCGAGTCTCCCACTTCCTGTACGCAGTCTCTCTGGAAAGAGTCACCTCTTTATACAATTTGTCGGTGTCGGCGCACCCAGCCAGCAGGAATGTTACTATCACCCCAAAGCTATATCGCATGACTTTTTTTCTTATCATATTCATACTTTCAGCCTATCAAAATTCACGGATTAAAAAGGCTCAACAAAGAATCAGTACGAAACGAGCTGTTATTTTGTTTCTCCATTGGCATAAGCGCGAATCCCGGCGGCGGAGAATTTGACAATGTGGTCCACTGCCTCATTCAGGTCGAAAGCCGGGATTTCTGCTATTTCAGACTGTTCAAACATGGTTTTTACGTGGACGACATGCATTAACTGGCCGGCAAGAAAAACAATAAGCAGCCAAATCTTCGATTCATCCAAACCCGGACAGGCCCTCAACAATGCCCCCCGTACGGCACTCATAGTAGGTTTGACGACTTCATCAATAAACATATTGACAGGTACTCGCTGATCAATCATTTCCCGGGCCATAAGATTCATAAACCGACGGGACCTGCTCTCATCCCTGAACGGCCCTAAAAACGCGTTTGCAAACGACCGGAGCAGGTCCTCCAAGGCCGGCTTACCGCCGCTTTCAGACATCACCTGCTCAATTGCATGTAGACGGGCATCGCGCATTTGCACTAAATGACGTCTCCAAACCTCGGTGTAGAGCTTATCTTTGCCACCGAAATAGTAATTGACGGCTGCGATATTGCAGCCGGCAGCAGATGCAATATCGCGTACACTTGTGCCCTCAAAACCGTGATCGGAGAAAAGCTGCTCTGCGGCATCCAGCAGCCGGTCCTGAACAGGCTTATCCGAACCAGAATTTCCTTGTTTTTGACCTGAAATCGACATTTAAGGACTCCTAAACAGTTGTTTCATACGATAGTTTAAAACATATGTTTGGGCAATTCAAGTCTTTTTCTAATTTTTTCCAAATTTTTTGGAAAGTTCAAATTCCCTATTTTAGCTCTGATTAGCTACATTTTTCGGGCAAAACGAACCAGAAAGGCAGTAACTGAAGACCAACGGCTCAAGACTGACGACAGATAGCTGATAGCAAACAACAGAGGCAAACTCTTAGAATACATCCGGAAGATAAAAAAAATATTTGAGATTTAAATACAAAAAAAACCTGATGGGCTCCAGCGCAGGAATAAAAGAAAAATTTTCATCCGGTTTTAATTTGCCGACTGAGAGAATAAGTATATAATCTGGTTTGTTTTGAGAATTTGGCTTAGGATATTAAGAGGGTGTGTTCGAAAAACACCAGGAATCAAGGAATCAGGTTTAAGTTGAATATTGGAGGTTCACAAAATGGCATGGAATTCAGACGATAAGAAAACCGAGATGAAAAGAACAGGGCCGGGTAAAGTTGTGGAGGTTCGAGGCCCGGGTAAAGGCACGGTGGTTATGGGAGACGGCAGAGGCGGACCGGGCAAAGATAGAGATCTTGGCAGCGGTATGGAAATGTTAGATATGGATTTCCTGCTGAGTGTTGTTGAACACACCAAAGGGGATGATAAGAACGATGTTACGATGCGTAAGCTCGTTTTTAATGAGCTGCTTCGCAGGGAACAACTGGACGCCATAGACAGCACTGCGCTAAAGGTTTATACTATTAATGAGGATAATCTCTACGGCAAGGACATCCAGTGTGAAGCAATGAAGAAGTTGACAGAAAGAACAACACGGTAGAATTAAGAGACCAACTGAGCAAGGAGGCGAAGCGGCGTCCTGGCTTTTGCAAAGTTTTGGAGTTTTTCCTTAATGGGAGGGGCCTTGGTTTGCCTGATTGGGCCACAGGTATATACCAAGGACAAATTTCGGCTTACCAGAAAATATGACGCATCTTATAGCAGAAATAATTCTGGCTGCCAGCAGTACGGATGAGGAGAGTACGTTCTGGATACGGATGCTGATGCTGGTGGTGCTTGTGGCTGTTGTCGGGGTAGGCAGCCTTATCAAGACAAGAGTGAAAAGGTTAAAAGCACAGAAGCAAAACCGCCCCAACGGCAAAAGCAGGCCATACAGTCAGCAGGACGAGCAAATCAGAGCTGTTAAAGATAAGTACATTGAGTTTTTCTTAAAAACAGCACCAACAAAGAAAATCACTAAAGAACCGATGTTCGATTTCGAAGCTGCCGGGAAAATCAGCAGTGTGAAACATAAAGAAAACAGAGATGTATCCAGCGGTATGGAAATATTAGACCTGGGTTTTTTGGTGAAGATTGTTGAGAATACCAAAGGCAGGAATAAAAAGGACGTGATGATGCGGAAGCTCGTTTTTGATGAGCTTCTCCGCAGAGAGCAAGTGACCGCGATAGACAGCAAGGCACTTAACATTTACACTATGAATAAGAGCAAACTTTACAGTAAGGAAATCCAGTGCGCAGCGATGAAGGCCTTGGCAGAAAGGACCAAATCCCGTTCGTGACACTATTTTGAGCTGAGTGAGAGATTACAGCATTGTTTTATGTGTGTATTGTATTTTGTAAAAACCACAACTATGGCAATAACAGCATTTCCAGTTTATTATTAACATATGGATAACAAACTTTTCAGCTTATCGGGTAAAACGGCCTTAGTTACCGGGGGCAGCAGAGGAATCGGCCTTGGGGTGGCAAAAGGGCTGTCTAAACACGGCGCCGATATTGCGATAATAGCCCGTAATGAAAACCAGCTTAAAACCGCACAAGAGACACTTCAAGAAAGTAGCGGCAAAAAGGTGTGGACATTCTCATTCGACCTGGGAAATACAAAGGCGATTGAGAAGCTTTTCGAGAATATAATATCCGAAACGCCGGAGATAGACATCTTAGTCAATTGTGCCGGGACGACAGCACGAGGGGCGGCTGAAGATGTAGAACTGGAGACGTGGAACCGGATTGTCGAGGTGAATATGACCGCTGTGTTTGCGCTTTCGCAGGCGTTTTGTCGGCACCGAAAGCAGGTCGGTAAAGGCGGCAAGATTATCAATATCGGATCGCTGATGTGTCACGGGGCCCGGCCTACGACGACGGCATACGCCGCCAGCAAAGGCGGATTGCTGATGGTGACACGGTCTCTGGCGGTGGAGTGGGCAAAATACAATATCAACGTAAACGCCATCGGGCCGGGTTTTATCGCAACCGACCTTACGGCAAAACTACAGGCCGATGAAGATTTTAACAAGTGGGTGCTTTCAAGGACGCCATTTGAGAGGTGGGGTCAGCCTGAAGATATTACCGGCACGGCGGTCTTCCTTGCCTCAAGTGCCAGTGATTTTGTAACAGG
>JAOUFU010000091.1 GCA_029858035.1 Phycisphaerae bacterium | reverse complement strand
TAATCTCGAACTGCACGCCAGGTTGTACAGAGTCGAACGGTGCGCTATCGTCCGCCGCTTTTATCTCATAGTAACCGGTCCAACCCAAGGGGTCAGGAATGACATAAGCATCCTCACCGGCATTAGATGTAGCCACACACCCTGATACCCCCACTACTGAGGGGTCATATTCAATGTAACCCATCCAGTTGCTCGTGTCGTCAGAGATAACAGTGACAACAGCCGAGCCACCTGGGCCAATTTCTGTTGCCCCGCCGAGCGACACTGCGGCACCGGCAGTCGAGGCCATACCAAGGACCAACAATAAAATTGACAACTTTCTCGACATTGTTCTGCCTCCAAAAGAACAAATTTATGAAAAATATTTTATCAGAAAATACCCAGTCGCGAACTCATAGAACTAATAAACATTGTATCAGGTTGACGAAATGAATTCAAGAGAATTATCGGACAATTACTGTTGTAAGTATCTCTTAAAGCAGGTTATATAGGCCCAAAGACATAGATTCATAGATTACATGCCGTGTTTTAGCTGAAAAACGGTTTTTCGAATATCGCTTTTATCAGCCCGGCACCTGTAATTATAGACAAATAAAAAAGAGGCAAGCCAAAAGACTTGCCCCTTTTTCGAACTAATTTGTTTTCCCGAGCTGCTAACAATTACCCTTATAGGTAAAAGAGCAGGTCAGTAAATTACCATTACGGCACATTTAGGCAGTCCGGTGGAACACCAGGGCCGCCTGGAGTCGGCAGGACAGCCGGCTCAAGAATCTTCCAATTAGCTACCAGGATATTGAGGTCATTTAAACCGACACGCCAAAAACCAGCCTTAACGCTACCTTCTTTGGCGTGATCAAAGTCTGCACAAATACCGTTGGGTACAGAACCAACACCCGGACCGCTCGGAGTCGGCGCGACAGCCGGCTCAAGAATCTTCCATGCGGAAACAAGGATATTGAGGTCATTCAATCCAACATACCAATATCCGGCCTTAGCACTACCCTCCGGCGGCTCGCAGGTGGGTGTGGCATTGCCGTGACACTGCCTCGGACAGCACCAGCAATCGGGTTTTCCGACAGAAAGCCACTCGGAGTAATCCGGATGATCATAGGGGAAGCAGTCAGGGTCGGTGAAGAGCATGAATGACATATCCTGGCTCATTTGGATCTGGTCTAAGAGTTCTGTCCAGGACCACTCGCCAACGGCCGGGTCGTAAGAACCGGCGACGGCATCATCGTTGAACACATGTTTATGGTTTGTCCATCCCCAATCGTATAATGGGTCTGTACCGGCTTCGTACACGGCCACAACGCTAAACCAGTAGATGTCATTTGCGTTCCTTTGTTGGAACCAGCTCTCCTCGGGTAACCGCACCGAATAGCGGAAAACGGGCTCGCGCCGCCGTTCAGCGCCTGGTGTTGCATGGGGGTGTTTGTCATAGCCGACCAGTACCTCGTCATAATCATAGGCTTTGTACTCCCAGATTATGTCGTTGGGATGGCTGAACGGAATAGTCGAATCCGCATTAGCGGGTACATCGGTCCAGATAGTCAGCAAGAAGTAGTCGGGCTTGACCGGCAGCGGCATAAACTGGCCGTGACACGGCTTGTACTGATAGCCGATATATGAACCCCACCATACAGCATCCGTCACCGGTGTATTATGATCACATCTCCAATCGTCAGCAACGAGACGGTCGATAATAAACTCGGTTGTGACTACATCGGAAGTAAGCTCAAATGCCAGGTCCATAGACTGTCCGCCTAAAGGATGTCCCGGTGGATACAGGAGCTCTCTCCAATTAATACCGTTATACGGCTCAATAGCCGAGACCCATGCTGCATCATCCATGAAATGTCCATCGTCGATGAGGTCCCGTGTCTTCCAGCCAAACCTTGTGTCTGGATTCGTTGCCCGCGGTCTTGCCTGAACATCCAACCAGTAAATGATCCGATTGGTAGTTGAGCCTTTCTGGAGGAATGGAGCAATCGGGTAGAAGTTGTACTTGTAGACATTATAGTGATCGTTGGGGAAATAGTCGCCGGTGCAAGGCATGTAGTAGCTCTCCGGTGCCGTTGTCGGAAGCAAATCAACGGTAAAGTCGCCTGCAGCGAAATCCTCCGACCACAGCATATCTCCGGGTATACTCCAAGTGTAGGGATTACGCGGGTCACCGATTGGGAGGTCTTCGTGGATGCTCAGCGTGAAATCCACCAGTTTGGGATCACCGTTAGGCGGTTCATCGAGCCGCCACGAGCCGTAGACGTGAATGTCGTCAATCGTTTCGGCTGTGACGCATTCGAAGTCGTCGGCAAGAAGCTGCGGGAACGGCGTTGGTGTAATCAGGTCAAGGTGGGTTGCGTCCACGTCAATACCATTAACGGTGAGATCCGGCCTTTGGAGCCACTTTGTCACGTGCTCAGTGGTTGTCACTACTCTGGCCATGGATTTCTCGTCCTCGTAGTGCGGCCACCTGCGGATACCGATGAACGGCTGCTCCCACTTGATGTAGTTGGGGTCGGTGTCAAGCTCAAAGGCCACATCGAAGCTCTCACGGTAGATAGGATCTTTAATCGGCTCAATCATGTGTGGATCCAGCACTATACCCGGATCAAGCGGTCCATTAAACATGAACCTTACTGCATCGTCCATCCAGTGCCATGGTCGTGTCTTCCAGCCCCAGGGATGTACCGGGTCCGTTCCGGCAGCCGAGTCGTAAACGGCCACGATACTGAGCCAGAAGACGTCATCCTTAGTTCTATCAAGATAATCGCCCTGCCAGAATATCTCATCGGATCCGAGATTCAGAGTATACTGGTAGGCAACATCGTTAGGATAGTAGTGATGGTAGAAATCAGTGCCGACCTCTTCAACCTCGACCCGGTCTGCAGGGACTTCGAACGTCCACAGCAGCTTCTCCGGGCGGCTATAGTTCGGATCATCCGTAATCACAAAGGCCAGGTCGAGCGATTCCCCGGTGAAGGGATCCTTCCATGGCGACCAGCCGCCGGCAGCGTTTCCGAAAACAGCATCATCCAAGAATTGAGTATCTGTTGTTTTCCAGCCGATGTGGGTATTCAACGGATCTCGGATTTCGATGGTAATGGCCAACCAGTAAACTTCGCCTACATTCTGATAGAACAGTGGGGGTAAGATATCGACGATGTTACACTGGTAGATGTTCTTGTGGTCGTTCGTTATGGGGGTCTGTCCAGCGGTCATGAATCCCTGGTCGCCCTTGCCCCAAAAGCGAGTTGTGAATTGGCCGGGCAGGAAACCCTGGTTCCATTCTAAAGTGCCCGGGTGGCTGTAACTCGTGGGATCACCCGGGTCTTTAGGAACGTTTTTGTAGATTTCGACCTTAATGGCTTCAATTGTCCCTACGATGTCTCCGCGCCATGAATACCAGAAGTGGATGTCGGTTACAGGACCGCTTTTCGTGCACCTCCAGTCGTCGGCCGATTTGTTTATCGATGTGAAGTCTAAATCCCAGCCGGTGGGGTCAGGAAGTTGTGGGTAGTGCATCTTGTGCGAGTCGCCGAGGTCCCACTCACCGTCAGGCGCGGGAACATTACTCCAGAAACCAATCTTCCATGCAGTCGGCAGTTCGGGCGGTGTCGTTCCCGGTTCCACCATACCGTAATACGAACCCCACCAGTGTATGCTCGTTACGGGCATGCTGCCTAAGCAGCGGTAATCGTCGGCGACGACCCTCATGTTGTCATACGTACCGGCAATCGGTGCCGCATAAGAAAGCTCATCCCAGCCCGAATAGACCGGTATTCTGCTGTTCGGATCAACCTCGATAGGCGGTTGAGACCATTTTAGATGCGGCACCGGTTTCTTAGGTGGTATCTCCTTGGTTGTCAACTCAAAGGCCATGTCCCAGGACATGGTCTGGGTCGGCCAGAAGATTGGCTCGCCGAACAAGTATGGACTGCCCAACACGGGATCAGTGGGATTAAAGATTCTAACCGCATCATCCGGGGCCCGCGAATTCAGGTCGCGCAATCTTGTCTTCCAGCCCCACGGGTACATCGGAGAAGTTCCTGTAGGATACCGTGCAGCGATACTTATCCAGTAGATGTTACCGCCGGGTTTCTGTTTGAACCATTCTTCCTCGGGTAAATCCTGCTCAAACTTGAAGCAGGCCTCCGGCGGGGCGTTTGGATCACGCGGGTCAATGTCCCATCCAACGAACTTGGAAGTGAAGTTGTTGCAGACAGTTTCCCATATAACAACGCCGGGATGGCTGTAGTAGACGTCCGGGTTCGGATCCGCTCCGGCGGGGACGTCCGTCCAGATGGCGATGTGGAACGAGTCCGGTATCTGGGGAGGCTGGCCCTCACAAGACCATCCGAGGAAGGAACCCCACCAGTGAACGTCCGTTACCGGATTGTCGGTATCGCAGAACCAATCGTCTGCAACGATCTGATTCCAGTAATAGACTGAAAGCTCGTTCCAGCCATCGAATGCCTCCTGCGTATAAGGCTCGGGTCGCTGGGCCCATTTGGTATAGCTTTGTCCAAAGCCGGTACTGATAATAGCAAAGGCCATTTCGCTGTATCGCTCCGGGTCATAGAGTGTCCAGACAATGGTTTGCCATGGTCCCGGGACCGGTGGTTCGGTCCGCTTTACTGCAGGGCAAAGGGTGATGTTGGCTCTTATGTCTCGTTTTGATTCCTGCCACCGCCAACGAGCGGGATCCTGCGGATCATTGGCAAATGCAGTAATGTCGAGCCAATAATACCGACCAAGCTCCTGTGGGAATGGAGTAGGAAGGACATATTCGTAGCGGTATATTTTGGAATTTTCGATATTCACCATTCCGGTATCAATCACGGTGACATCCCCAAGCGGGACATCGAATCCAAAGATTTCATTCTGTTCGGGAAGGCAATTAACAGTCGGATCGGGATTGTGAATACTGAGATGGAAGTTGCGAATTTCGGAACCCCTCATTTCGTTTCCAATGGTATCCGTCTCATAGTTACCCCACCAGTGCAGTTCGGTTACGGCTCCGCCGTCACACCTCCAATCGTCCGCGATGGTTGTCCACTGGTGGCCACCCGGTAAGCTAATATAGTCGTGGCAGTGGAGACCCGGTAATTCCTGGTTCGGGGGATGCTCCCACTTAATAGCAGTTGTAGTCATGCGGGAGGTCAGCTCAAATGCCATGTCCCAGGATTGGGTTTCGTCGGGCCAATAAATCGGTTTGCCATCCTGATACTTATCACCGATGTGGGGCATTGTGGGTTTTCGTATCTTAACGGCATCATCGTTGAAGAACCGCCGACGTGTCTTCCAGCCCCACTGGTGGTCGGTAGTCAAGGCGGCAGGGTACTGGGCTGCAATACTAATCCAGTAGATGGATGCCGCCCCACTCGGATTAGTACGCTGGTAGAAGTATTGCGCTTCCGTCAAATCCTGTTCGTAGTAGAAGCAGGTCTCGAAGCAATTTGTGCGCGGGTCATAGTCCCATCCGACGAATTTGGTTGTGAAGTTGTAGCAGTCGGTTTCCCAGACGACTTCATTGGGATGGCTGAATGAATTGGGATCAGCGGTATTAGCCGGTATATCATTCCAGATGGTGATATGGAAGCTTGTCGGGCTCTCGTCGGCTGGCGGCTGGTCGGAATTATTCCAGCCCTTAAAGGAGCCCCACCAGTGAATGTCCGTCACAGGATCATCGTTATCACACCGCCAATCATCTGCAACAATCTGGTTACCATCATATATTGAAATCTCGTTCCATCCATAATAGAGATTATCGGGCGTGGTTGGTTTAGGCGGCTGGCTCCATTTGATTCGTTGTTCCAATGCCGCAGCGCCCATCGTTGCCACATCGTCTTGCCCTGTATTGGGACCTACACCCAAATCGTTTACACGGATGTGATGCGTAATATGCGCCAGGTCTTTGACAATGATTAAGGCATTTTGAGTTCCCAGTCTTGTCCCCATGTCGAGCCTTGCTACCAGGATGCCGTCTACAAGGACATCAGCGAGACCATCATTGTCGTCGCCATGGAGATGAATGGAAACGGCGGTGCTGGGTATGGTCGATGACGTCCAAATCGAATGGCCGGCCCATCGCATCCATATCTCATTGGCATATCCGTCGATGCCTGCCGAGTCGTTAACGTTCCAGTCGTCGTACCACCGTGGAGGGCCGGCTGCATAATCCGCATCCATCCATTCTTTGACGGCGTACCCTTTGATCATTTCGGTGCCGGCCAGTGGATTCTCGAATTCGAGGCTGGTATAGGGCATGCTTAGATCGATGTCGGTGTTGGGTGACTGGTATAGGATTGTAGCAGCCTCAGCCGGTGAAACCGTCAGGCCGACAAGCACACTTACGACAATACATAACATTAACAATTTTTTTCTCATTGTTCTCATAATTGGGGTCTCCTAAAAAGATATTAAAAGTTTATAACAGTGTCTGCGGCAGTGACCGCACATTGTCTGTTCGTTTACGAAGTGATATATTCTTTCGGGGATCGAAAAGCGAAATACCAAACGCGATAAAGTTACCATGTTACCACTCCTCGTTAAAACATAATAGCAACTAAACGATTTTAACGAGTTATCAAATAAAAGTCAAGAAAATTATGGGACTATAAGGAATTTTTATGATTTCTGTAACTTACTGCAAAATATGGTCTTATATGTCTTCTAATTTGGTTTTCCCATATTTTCATTTGTGCAATTTCTTGTTTTTTCGATAAGTGACTTAACCAGTCTAAGCAAATGTATTTTATTTTTCTTCGGCTTATTTCAAACAAAAACTCCAATCTTAGGTTTGCTATTTCAAACACCCGATTTTAAATATATTGGCTCCTATAATAACTGTGCAATTGATACTGATAACGGCGCAAAATAAAGGGGCCGGGTGGGGACTATCCACAGCCTGCTTGTTGCGAGACAAATTTTATGCGTTTTACGCTATTTTTTCTTAGTAAGTGACGTGAGAATGAAGCCTCTTGCGGCTATTGAACCAACACGGCCCAGTATCCTTGAGAGGGACACTGTAACGTTAGTTTGCCCTTACGTTCCATACGTTGAGCGTCCAACCATCGGGACTTCATAATATCCAGCCATCGTACTTCAGGTGGTTTCTTCAGGGTGCTGATATCGAGTGTGACTTCGCCGCCGTTTGGGAAATAGACCGCATATTCGGAGCCCGGATTTGCCAGACAATAAGCTTCATTTGGTTTTCTGTTCGAAAGCAGGTTGTTATGAGGCGCACATGTGAAGACATCCATTTTACCTGTAAGCATTCGCATACTCCGGATATTTGCCTGCGCCTTTGTACCCAGCCCCAGCCCTGAATCCGGACGGTGGAACCTTGCCGATGCCAGCCCGCCGAAGATATTGCGCCAGAAGCGCTCCATACCGTCACGGTCATTACCGAATCGCCCGGTATCAGCGCCATAGATTTTCACGTTGTTCAGCGGGCGAACGTTATCAGCTATTCTTTCCCGCTGACGCTGTGCATTGTCCCAGTGCTGTTGTCCTTTTTGATGGTTGTTCTGCGAGATGTCCACAAACGAATAAATTTCGGGATGGTCAAATGTGGCGTTATGCATGGCATCAGCCAGGTCCCACTTGTCCCACATCTCGGTTGTGTGGACGCGGATGCGGGCCGCTTTGGCCTTTGCCTGGATGTATTGCGACCAATAACTGCCCCACTGCGGTGTTACCGACGTTTCGTTGTCCATACAATAGAGGACATTGCCGAACTTCAGCGAGTAGGAAAGAATTTTGTCAACGAATCGCTGCTGGAACTTTAGCACGGTTTCCTGGTTCCTTTCTGCCGGCACCGACCAGAAAAAATTGTTCTCACGAAGGACGGGGTGGCTGTTGACTTGTTCGGGCAGGCCCGTTTGCGCGGCGGTGTAGTTGATGTTGTTCTTCGGATTGAAGGGATTGACAGCCCAGTTGTCCCGATAGTAGTCAAACGTTGCCCATATTTCTATCTGTAGGATAATATCACGCTGTTGCGTCCACATCAACATATTCCGGAACCGTTTCCAGTATTCTTCGTTCCACTGATTGAGGTCATACTTTCCATTTGCGAGTTTTTTGAACGGTTGGACCTCAAAACCTTTGTCGTTCCGTGAGCTCATGGTGTTACGGATATAGTTGCCGCCCACCGACTTGAGCAGATCCAAGTGCTCTTGAAGGTCTGGAATCTGAAAGAGGCTGTCGTCGACACTTCCCCCCAGCAAAAGTGCCGGTTTGTCGTTATATTGCCAATAGGCCGGATTTTTCCCGTAAATTTCTATTTTCTTTTTCGGTTCCGTCATAGCCCGGGCCGAAAAAGGCCACACAGTGAGGACTGCAAATACTATCAGCAGCAATTTTAATTCTGTCCTGCAACTTCCCATAATATCTCCTTCCAATGACAAGTATGACAATAATATATGTTTTTCTACTCTCTGTATTATATATCCCAATCCATCAATCATCCATTCAAAATCCGGGGATTGGAAATTAGTTGTTCGAGACTCTGTTAATTGTCTTGATTTTCGGTTTTTAGTTTGATACAATACTGTTATTAGAAACTTAATGGAGGAAGGGAAAATTAATCCCTGGCTCGAAATAATAGGTGTTATCTTCGTTGCTTTGTTGGGTGTCCTTTTGGGCAGGCTGTCCTCATGCTTTCGCAAACCCTATTGGGCATGGGGTTATTTAGTGCCCACTATACTCATCTCGATGCTTGTGCTGACCAGGTTCAATAATACACTGTTCTTTACCCCGCCCTTTTCCTGGGTCACAGCCGGGCGGACAAGGTTCATCATTTTAGCTTTTGCCGTTACAATGGGCCTGACCGCACCACTGTCACGTTTGCCTCGAAAATGCGAGAAGATTATAATCTGGGTCGTAATGACTGTAGTTGTTGGATGGTTTTCGGTTATTCCCTTTCTTGTTCCCGCTTTGATTAAGAACGACCTATCGAATCTTAAAACAAATGTCAATTCGAACGGCATTTGCTATCAGAGCACAAATTATACCTGCGGGCCGGCTGCAGCGGTTACGGCCCTTAGAAAATTAGGCTTGTCCGCCAACGAGGGAGAATTAGCTGTGCTTTCTTATACCAGCCCTGTCATGGGTACTCTCCCAACGTGCCTTAGCTCGGCTCTTCAGGAGCGCTACGGTACAGAAGGCCTGAAATGTCAGTATCGTTACTTCGACTCGATTACCCAACTCAGGAATGCAGGCATTACGTTAGCAGTGGTCAAAGATGGTTTTATGAACAGCCATTGTGTTACCGTCCTTGGAGTCTCGGACTATATGGTCACTATTGCAGATCCGGTTGTGGGCAGGATGTTGATGTCACGGGAACAGTTCGAAAAAGTTTGGCGATTTTCCGGCATTGTGCTAAAGCGAGACCCTACACAAAACATCTAATTCGTGTTTTTCGCATCTCTTCGATTCGGGCCAGGATAAACTGTGAAGCATATCTGTCGGTTTGAACCTCTGGCCATAAGTAACGAGCGAGAGGTAACCAGAAACAAAATATGGAATATTACCCCCTCGATTTTGTTTTTTTTCACAAACTGTGACACACAGTTGTCACACTCACAAGAAAAACTGTGGCCAAATCATTCAGAAATGACCATTATTACTTTTATGGCATAATGGCATATTAAACATTGTAGATTCAGAAATCCAATAGCAGATAGAAACCCAGCCGGGCTATTTATCAGGGGGGGAACCCGGCTGAGCTTATTTTTATAACCTGCCGCCGATCCTTAAATGAGCTATCAGTTCAATTATTTCTAAAAACAACGAAAACTGCGAACTCAGTTTTCATAGGTATTTGTATCACATCCCCATTGTATTTGCCATCAAAGATGGAATTTCCGAAGAAATCCTGCGGGTCCATCAGGCGGTAGGAATCACCATCTTTCAAGAAGGGCTTTGCTCTAACTTTAACATTTTTTGCCTTGTCCCAATTGTAAACCACCAAATGCGCGCGATTCCGGTCAAATCGATTGGGCAGAAGAGCAGTCTTTCCGGCCGGACGCTTTTGTTCTATTCTGATGACAAGGTTATCTTCTTTCAAAACCTTTTTGTACCGGTCAATATTCAGAACACCGTTGACTATTGTGTTGTCGCGGATTTCGCAGTTTTCGTTGTACGGTGCATTGTAACCGATTCTCATGTCGATGCCATACAAGAAGTTTTTGAATACGCGAATGTTCTTACTTGGCCTTCCACCGCCAATCAGGAATGGGCCTTTGTTGTAACAGATATTTTCTTCGACAAGAAAGTTATCCACATAAGCATTTTCAGAGCCGTAGGCGTGCATGGTGTAAGAGCCATCGTATCGGCAGCTCATAATGCAATTTGAGATTGTTTTAACGCCTTCTTCATTCTGGGTATAGATGCAATGGCCGTGGCCGCGGTCGGTGCCAATCCAGCCGTTATTGTAGATTATGCAGCCGTAAATTTCGGGATTGATTTCACCTTTCCAACAACTAATGCCCTGGCAGCAATCGTGGATAATCAGGTTTATATACTTGCAATTCTTTCCGCCGTGCATGTGAACGCCGCCCCAGGGTTTGTTAAGGTCCTTTGGGCTTGAGCCGGGGCTGACCGGCTTTTCCGGCGCGGGTTCCGAAACGAATATCTCCAGGTCATGAATCCATACATGAGCGGAGGGACTTTGCACCGACAGGCCACCGTCTATTCTGACTCGTTTGCCGGGTAAAGGGCGGATGTGGATTGGTTTTTCTGCTGTACCTACGAGGCGAATTTCGAAAAGCTCATTTGGGCGACGTTTGTAGGTGCCTTCCAGTAGATAAATCGTATCGCCGGCAGCGATTTTCTGTGTGCCGTCCAGTGCTGTTACGATATCCCAGGGTTTGTCATGTGTGCCGGGATTTGTAGATTTGCCATCAGGTGATACATACCACTGAGATGCTGCACTAACCTGCACCGCCAGGAACAATACAAACAATCCGATGTAATATTTCATTATCATCACCTTGCGTTAGCTCATTCAAATATGCCTTAATCAAAAAAACATAATTAAGATGGCACCAATAGATTAACTAAAATGGCCCTCTGGGGACCTTTGCCCTGCACTTCGGACATTCTTCTTGTTGACTATGCCACAGGGCATAAACGACGCCAGGCACGATCCCAAACAAGAGAAGCGAAATACAAATAAGTATTGATAATACATCTATATGCTTTTTCCGGAATTTTCCCTCGTAACCACACCAAGGGCACCTTAAAGTGAGCCCTCGACCGGGTTCTTCGATAAATGTCATTTCTGAGTTCTCCCAATTCCTTTATTCTAATCGTTTTCTGTAAAGGCGGGTTTGCAGAGCGTTTTTCCATGCGGTCCAGTTTGAGTCGCCCGGCTCGTTCTCAATGGCTATTGTTACCTGGTTTACCTTGGCGTCCAAATTGTCAATATAACAAACCATAAAGGCTTCAGGGGTGGCGGGCAGCTTCGGCGAGCCGAATTCATACTCGCCATGGTGCGAGAGGATGATATGCTCAAGGGCATCCAGTACTGCCTGTTCAATCTGTGTACCTTTTGCTCTGAGCTCATCAGCCTTTTGATTTACCATTAGAACAGTCTTGACGATGTGGCCGATTAGCTGGCCTGAGTCGGTATATGAAAAGGCCATATCGTAGGAGAGTTCTTCGGTCTTTCCCATATCATGAAGAAAGATACCGGTCAGAACCAAATCGGATTGTGCTTTTGGATAAAACGGCAATATCGCAACAGCTATTCGCAGCATATTATGAGTGTGCTCCAGCAGCCCGCCGAGGTAATTATGATGCAGTGCTGTTCCACCCGGCGCTTTGCAGAATTTCTCCATCAGATCGGTATCGGCCAGAAACCGGCCGACCAGCGTTTTTAGCTGTGGATTCTTTATCCGGGCCACAGTATTTTTTATCTCATCGAACATTTTGTCAGTATCTTTGTCGGTTCTGGCCAGAAAATCATCGATACAGACATTCGCCGCATCAACAACA
>JAOUFU010000572.1 GCA_029858035.1 Phycisphaerae bacterium | reverse complement strand
GCGGATCTATCACTCGGTGAATCGTTGGGACCTCTTTCGACGTGGCCCAATTCTCGGGCACCGGCAATCTCTCGCTCCAGGTCAATCCGCCATCGGTGCTCTTTTTCATAACGATAGCCCCTCGTCCGTGGCCTTTCGGGTATACTGTGATTATGGTCTTGTTGTCTTCCAGCAGGACGGTTGTCGGATGGCCGAGGTACTGGCCGGGTTCTTTGTCGATGATTACCTGCTGGTGCTTCTGGCCGGCCAAATCGATAAGCGGTATCGAGTAACCTCGCGGCGGGGACAGGCTTTTGTTATTTAGTAATTGATAGAAATAGTCCCATGTCCATGCTTTTGAGCCATCCGGCCGGATAAGCCAGAAGCCGCGAACGTCATCGTTGTTTTTTACCGGCGGCGTACCCTTCTTTAATTCATTACAATACAGTTGCCAATAAACTATATAGGGACATCCCCAATCCAGGGCCGTCTGCACAGCATTGGGAATCGCCTTTTGGATTTGCTCGAATGAATATTCGTTCTCCGGCATCCCATACTCGCCCATGTACACATTCTTATTGCCGAAATCGGGGCTGTCCGGCGTGTTTTTGGCTATAAAATCAAGGGCATCACGCAGCACGTTCGGGTCGTTAAAGTGCTCTGTAGCCGCGTCCCACGCCGAGTATGAAACCAAATCCATTTTGGTATGAGGCAGGACCGAAATTACCATGTTCGGCTTGCCCTGCCTCATAGAATCAACGACGCGGTTCACCTCGGCGGCGTGATAAATCCGGACGCCGTGCCGGCCGACCTCCCGCCTAGCCTGATTAACGCCGGCCTGGCGGGCATTAAGCCACTCTACCATGCTCTTGATTGCTGTCGGAGTGGGGTCTTTTTTTGCATCGAAGTTGCCCCGTATCAGCCAGTCGCCTTCCCAGTGCTGCAAAACGAACGTCTTGCCGGTGTTTTTGTACGTAGTCAGAAGATGTTTTGTAAGTTCGTAAAACTGCTGCTGCTCGTCCTTTTTTTGGTTTTCTGTTATTCCGTTTATCCAGTACCCGCCGCCGTGTCCTGTTGAGAAGCACATCATGATATATGTTTTGAAAGGCTTTTTGAAAAGGTTTTGAAAGTATGGCGATTGTGCCATTTCCACGAAGGAATTCATCTTTGGCCATTTGGAATTGAAAGGATAAGACCGCGGGGGGTTATCGAACCATACCTTAATCACCTTCGAACCGAGGGCCAGAATTTGGTCGGCGCCTTCGTTCAGGTAATCTTTGTCCGTCAAATAATATTTACCGCTAACGTGCGTTATTCCGATTATGTCCTGAAGCTCGTGTTTCTTTGCGGAGTTGCGGTCTTTTGTAGTATCGGCCTTGCTTACCCGCGGCACGTTACTGATGCAGATTACAGCCAGCAAAATCACACTGAAAAGATTTTTCATAAACGATCCTCTCAAAAACAGTTATTTCCGTAACAGTAGTTTCACTATTCAAGAGGTGTATTTACCAGAGATTTGCGACGGCCGGGACTTTGTTACGGTCATTCAGGCGGATAGCGTTCTCTTTGCACATGGAACGGCATATCCCACAGCCGTAACACCGCCTGTGGTCGATGGCAACCTTTTTGTTTGCGGCGCTGTAGACAATAGCGCCGAATTGACAAACCCTCATACATTGGCGGCAACCAACACAGAGGTCAGGGTCAACTTCTGCAATGAATTCGGCCCGAAACATCACGGGTATCGACTGTGTTACCGTGCAGCGCATAGCGAGGCAGTCGGAACGGTCGCAGTTGCATATTCCGCCGATGAACGGCGACTGAAAAGTCCAAACAGTATGGCACAAGCCTTCTCGTTCGTGCTCTCTAAATGCGGATAGGGCTTCTTCTTTGCTCAAAGACTCCATTCCGGATAAATCCGGTCCGGTAAGAAAGCTATTATCGAGGCCCCTAAAAATCTCTGCTAACCGGCCTCCATCGGGCGACAAGCTGACCCCGTAACAGTATCGCTTTTCCTGTTTCAAAGTAAAGTGTCGACAGAAACAAGCCACCCGCGCGATAGATGCGACAAACCCGAATATTTTTTCAACCTCCTCGATTGGGATTACCTGGCCAAAGTGGATTTTCTTCTGCCGGCCGGTAATAATGCGGGCAATCATACTCTTTATAAACTTAGGAGTCTTGTCAAGACGGTTGAGATTCTCTATGCCTCTTGTGATTTGGTCAGAATTTGTGAAAAATTCTTCAATCATCCTGCGGCGACGAATGTCACTCAATAGCTCGTCAGAATAGTTGTTTGCCTGCAGATACCACTTTTTTCCTTCGCCATGTTTTAGACAAAATTCACACATTCTGTATCCTTTTATTCCGTTTTAGGTATTAATTTTTGAGCTTTTGGAAAGTATTTTTTGCCGCTTCGATGGTCTTTTCAATATCCTGCTTTGAGTGTGCCAGCGAAACAAACATAGCTTCATAGGCGCTTGGAGCAAGGTAAATGCCCTGCCTCAACATCTCTGCAAAGAACCTCTTGAACTGTTTTATATTGGTCGAGCGGACATCGTCAAAGTTTCGCACCGGTTTGTCTGTGAAGAAACAACTCATAATCGAGCCGACACGATTGATAGTAACAGGTATATTTGCGTCTTTGGCGGCATTTTCCAGGCCGGCTTCCAACAGGGCCGCCGAAGATTCGAGTTTTTGGTAGCAGTCTCCTTCTGTTAGTATTTCCAGTGTCGCGTTGGCTGCTGCGGTTGCTATTGGGTTGCCGCTGAGTGTTCCTGCCTGATAGACGGGACCAGCCGGGGCGAGTGTATCCATAATATCGGCCCGGCCTCCGACCGCGGCTGCGGGCAGGCCCCCTCCTATGATTTTGCCTAGGCAGGTAATATCAG
>JAOUFU010000090.1 GCA_029858035.1 Phycisphaerae bacterium | reverse complement strand
CATGGCGTGCCCTAATTCGTGGGCCAAAGTACTGACATCGTCGTATTGCCCGTTGTAATTGAGCAAAATATAGGGATGCACATCGTATGTATCACCGTTACAATATCCACCTGCCCGCTTGCCGGGTGTAGGGTGAACATCGATCCATCTTCTTTCGAAGGCTTCCTTGACAAACCGGGCATAGTCTTTGCCTAATGGTTCGAATGCTTCAAGCACAAGCTGTTCTGCCTCTTCAAAGGTGTATTCCAGGTCAACTTCCTGAACCACGGGCGCATAAACATCTGAATATTTCAGCTTGTCCACACCCAGCATTCGCCTTTTCAATTTCAGATAGCGGTGAAATGTATCAAGATTGTTGTTAATATTCTCAATAAGCGCAAGGTATACTTTTGTCGGAATGTTATTTTTATCTAAAGCAGTTTCCAACGAGGACGGATAATTACGAGTACGAGCATAGAACATGTCCCTTTTTACATTAGCGTACAACTGCACGCCGAAAGTCCCTTTGAAATTATTAAACGTGTCCCAGAATGCCTGGAACACAGCTTCCCGGTCACTGCGGTCTTTCACAGCTCGATAGCGGGCGTAACCGGCCTTGCTCAACCTGGCGAGAGTGCCGTCACTGAGTTTTATTTCCGGATAAGGCAATTCGGCATTACTCAATATCATGTAAATTGAAGAAGGCCCGTCCGCTAATAAACCTGCCTCGGCAAGTATTTTTTCCTCTTTTTCCGATAGCCTGTGGGCCTTCGTGCGGTGTATGTCGTAAAGGTATGTCTTATAAATTCGGAGGCCGGATTCTTTCCTGATGAACTTATCGATGGTGGATTTGTCCATTTTGGCAATTTCAGGCTCGATGAACGATGCTTTGGAACCGTAGTCGGTAATGAGCTGCTCGACCTCCTGCCTCATTGCCAGATATTTTGAATCTCGCGTGTCCTCATCGGATTTCATGGCGGCGTAATTATTCAACCGATCCAGCTCTTTAACGAGCCGGCTATTAAAATCCAGGCAAGCCAGCAGTTGAGATGCAGAGGCCGCCAACCTGCCTTTGTACTTTAACACCCGGTCAAATTGAGCAGCCAGCTTAATCTTGGCCTCACTCCACATTTCATCAGAAGCATATATGTCTTTCAGGTTCCAGGTTTCCTTGACAGGAACATCCGACCTTTTAAGAGTTTGGGACAGAGCTTGAGTTTGAAAAATCGAAAGAAATGTGATTAACATAATGATGATACTTAAGGCCTTTTTCATATTGCCTCCTTGTATACAAATTTATTCATTACTATTGACCAACATCCTGATTGTCTTTGAACCTCTAAAGCAACAAATGTATCTTAAGGCTTATAGTCAGTGATTGCAATGCCATTGCCCAAAGTTTGCTATACAGAGTCGAGGGGGGGAGATGGCGATGTGGTCAGGGGCCATGGACGAAAGTGTTGCAACTTTTAGAAGAATTTCAACAGGCAACCTCAAATCGCTTCCATTAACCGGACTGTTTGGCGCTGCCGGGCTTCTGGGACATTAAATCCTCGATGATATCTCTCATTTCAGCATCTGAGATTTTCGGGAGTACCCTGTGGTGTTTGGGATTGTTTTTTTTGTTGTTCCAATATACGTTCTTGTTTTCCGTCTGCTCCACAGAGCCATGACTTTCGATCTTGAAGTATTGAGGGCGTACGGCAAACAATAAGGCAATCTGATCCCAGCTTGGTCTTCCTTTCTCCAAACAATTCCAAATGAACGATTCATACGCTGTGCGGACAGGATTATTCTTTGGTGTATGCGGCAACTTAACGTTACCGGTAATAACTTTTGCCCCATAGCTTGACAGATACAATTTACAGGGCCATTTTTCCAAAAGCTCGGGCATGTATTCAGCCATTCCATTCTTGCTGAAATTCCAGCCGCCACCTCCCATGGCAACCCATCGACTTACTCTGCTTTTGACCAAGCGAACACCTTCGTCATCTCTCAATAAGTGGACCAATCCAATTGGGTGTCCGATTGTTACAATCGTAACACCGGCATCCTGCTCTTTTTCGAGCATCTTTTTATAGGCGGAAACCAAGTCCATCGCAGAGTTGATTACATCATGATGATACGCTGCCGTATCTGTTGCTATTTTTTTTGAAAAAAAGTCGCGTGGATCTCCAACGTCATGGTTGATGTTTTGGCCGAGAGGCAAATCGCCTCTGCCGTAATACGTATTAATAGCATCACATACGCCTATCCCAAACTTGTTTTTTCCCGAACTATAAATGACCCCTAATATTTTGACTTCTCCCTTATCAGCAAGTTTGTGCAGAACCGCCATAGCTCCGGCGTCATCGCAGTCTGATCCAATGTCAGTATCAAGAATGACCTTAGTCTGTGCAAAAACAGCCGTGCTCAGGACCGTCATCAGCATATAAGAAAATATCTTTTTCATGTGCTTCTCCTTTTGAATTTTGTTGATCCGTGCCCCATATGTCAAAGGAAGACAATAAGGTGTGTATCATAGTTGATAGCGTTAACGGCCAATTCTAAAAAATACTCCTTAGTGGCAATCTGAACAGAGCCAGTCCTCATCTTCTCCGGTGCTCGCAACGGTATTGTGGACGATGTTTCCAAAAATCGATACCGGCATATTTGCTTATGATGCGTTATTTGGCCGCAGAAAGCCGAGTTTTTCAACCGGCCGTAGTGGCAATTATAAATAAGAGAACCGCTAAAATCGGAATTTCAGCCGAGTACCAAGCACATTAAAATCATTCCAGTCTCCGGGCGCTCTGCTCGACTGCCAGATGTAAAAGACATCGCCTGTCATATTATCCAACACATCGAAGGAAACCCCCGCATAAACCCGGTTTATGCTAATATTATCATCGTTGAGAGGAACAAATACCTCATCCGCCACATAAGGTTTCAATTTAAGCTCTGTCAGTTCGAGCGGCAGCTTTACCGTAAACTGGTTGCGGTACCGCCAATGGTCTTCCTGGTCCTCTATGTCGCGATATTCGAATCTTGCCCTGTTACTAACACCAAGGCCAAGCAGTTTACCCTTGAGCGTGACATTCAGGTGCGGCCGATTTTCCTGCTTCCACTCACCTGCGCTGTCTGCTCTTGCAAATACCTGCCTGTAGTTAAAACCCAGATCTATCCAATCCGCAAAGCTGCCGTACACAAATCCCAAATCCGAGTGATGATAATACAACTCCCCCGCGTCATCACCAAACCGAAACTCCTCCTCAAAGGTGCATTTCCAGTCCTTGTTAATATCAAAGGAAGCGCCCGCCGAGGTCCACCATTGAAAGTCTCCATCATCGAAGGCAAAACAAGGCTTACTGTAAATTGTACAAAGAATCACTGTCAGCACAATATGAACTGCTAATCTTGGCAACTTAGTCATCAATTTCTCCTTATATTAAAAAGTCAAAAACAGCGTTTGTTCTGTAGCTTCGCTTTTGAGGCTAACCATATGCCCTATGAATCTGACTCTACCCTACTTACCTTGAAAAGTCAAGTATTTATTCCACGAGATTACCCATTTTGAGAGGCGGTGATGAAAAAACCTCCCTGCTCTTTTAAAATATTGTTTTTCGAAACCAATAGACATGGTATTTTATTGAAAATGAGGTTCTGTATTGTAACATAGCAAGGACAAGTATGATATCCGCATTGTGACTTCACATTCGTTTGGGAATCCATGCGAAGCATACTTCCTACACCAAAAGGCCCTGTATTGGAGGATTCCATTAGACGGATAAGTCTGTGTCTGACAAGCGAATATGCAATGCTTTAATTGGAATAGTCAGGAGCATAATAATAGAATTGTTCGTTTTACTGAAATAATTTCTTCTTGAAAGGCGTCATCACCATACGTAAGATAATGACAGACTGAATGGAATCACTATAACGATGCTGAGAGAATATGAGTAGAAAAATTCATCTTGCTTTATCGATTGTTTTTATAGTCGGCTGCTCTTCCCCCTCTCCTAATGAAGAAACATCCTATGATTTTCCCAATATTTCAGAAGGCATTAGGGAGCGTACCGATTATACCTTGAGACAGGCCTCTGAACCCGATCAATTTAATATCCCTGAATGGGTGACGCTTGATGACGGCCTATCACAGGACGAGGCAGTGGCTTTGGCTCTTTGGAATAATGCCCAATTTCAAGCTGACCTGGCGGCCCTGGGCTTTGCCCGCGCGGAATTGCTGGAAGCAAATATGCTGAGCAATCCGGTATTTTCTGTGCTGTTTCCGGTCAGCCCCAAACTGCTCGAGACGGCGCTGGATATTCCAATTGATGCCCTATGGCAGAGACCACATCGTGTAGCCGCTGCTAAGCTTGACGCTCAAAGACTTTCGGAAAACCTTATAGAAAACGGTCTGGGTCTCATAAGGGACATTCAAATAGCCTATGGGGACCTTTTGTTAGCGCGGGAACGAATTATTCTGGCTACTGAAGAGGCTCAACTAAAGGCTCAGATAACCCAGCTTGATCAGGCACGTCTAAGAGCCGGTGAAATAAGTGAACTTACAGCAAATACCTCCTATGTTGATACGCTTCGAGCCGCCGACAATGTGAAACTTCTTTCAAAGAAAGCTGAAATATTAGAACAACGACTCTATAGTCTGCTTGGAATTACCTCGGACGATATAACATTTGATGTTGTTCCATCAGAGATTTCTCCAATATCTCCTGCATCTGTCGATGAAATGCTTAAGATAGCTTTTGCCTGCCGGCCTGACCTGCGGGCTGCTGAGCTTGCAATTGAGTCTGCCGGCGAACGTATAGGCTGGGAGAAATCCAAAGTCTATAACTTTATCGCTGTCCTCGATGGTGATGATACCGAAGATGATTCTTTTACAATCCGTCCTGGCTTTTCGGTGGAATTCCCTATTTTCAATCAGAACGATGCCAAAATCGCATATGCAAAGGCGGAACTGGAACAGGCGGCTCAACGGTACGAAGCAATTCGCCAAAATATTATTCTTCAAGTACAACAGGGTTATACTCAGTATATATCCGCACACGAGCAGTTTGATTTGTGGAGCAGCGATATCATACCATCTTTAGAACAAGCGGTCGAACAAACACAGAAGTCCTATGAAGCCGGGGATGTCTCATTGATATCGGTTTTACATGTACAGAGAGAACTCATTGAAGCACGCATGCACCTGACGGAGTTGGTCGCCCGGTTAAACAGCAGCACAGCAGAGCTTAACTATTGTATCGGAAAGAAAATGATTTAGGCCCGGTTGGGATGAGCCATAAACAGGAGATAGTGACATGAAGCGTACATTTTTTATATATGTCTGTCTGATATCGGTGGTGATAACAGTCTGTGGATGCACCAAAAAATCCACATCGAAGGAGAAAACACAACCGCCCGCAATGGTTGAGAATCCTATCAAAGAAACTGACCTGACAACTATAACATTGACACCCACAGCCGAGATCCGGCTGGGCATTAAGACCGCTACTGTCGAGGTACGTTCTGTCGAAAAGAACAGGACCTACGGTGGCGAGGTGGTGCCGGTCTCCGGCCGTTCAATAACGGTGAATGCTCCGCTGTCTGGAACGCTTTTACTACCGGAAAATGGACTGGTTCCCGCAGCAGGCAAGCAGATAGCAACTTCTGATTCGATTTATCGTTTATTGTTGGCTCTTCCCCGGCAGGACATCCTAACTGTTCAGGAGGAAGTGGCTCTTCGGCAGGCGGATTTCGAGTTGGCCGATAAGGCAGTTAGACGAGCCCAGCAAATGCTCGATGACAAAGCCGGCAGCCTTAAAGAGCTTGAACAGGCACAAGCTCAGTTGTCCAAATCTATGGCGTCTCTGGAAACCGCAAAGGCCAGGCTGGAATTGATTAAAAAAGGAGAGATTGATTCACCCGGTGAAGATTTATCCTCATTATTAGTCAGATCTCCTATTGATGGAATTATTCAAAAGGTTTACGTCTCAGCGGGTCAGACTGTTACAGCTTCAGAAGCCCTGTTGGAAATTACAAGCATTGATCCTGTTTGGATTAAAGTGCCTGTTTATGTTGGTGAGTTGACCAGTATAGATTCAAATAAGCCGGCCAAAGTGCACAACCTGGGTGACTTTGCCGCTGTTGAGGCCCAGAGCGCTGAGCCGGTTGTAGCGTCCTTCAGTGCCGATTCACAATCTGCGACTGCGGATCTTTTCTACGAATTACCCAACGAAGCTCTTTCATACAGACCCGGCCAGAAAGTCAGTGTCACTATCATTCTTAAAGTTTCCGAGCAAACTCTGGTAGTACCCTATTCGTCCGTTCTCTATGATATGTATGGTGGCACGTGGATTTATGAAAATACTGAGCCTCAGAAATATGTACGTAGGCGTATCGAATTGCTACACGTACTCGATGGACTTGCAGTTCTCTCCCGCGGTCCGGCAGTTGGAGCTAAAGTGGTTAGTGCCGGCGCCGCAGAATTATTTGGTACTGAGTTTGGAGTAGGAAAATAATGTTAAGGTGGCTGGTATCCACATCTTTAAGACTTAGGGTCGCTATCGTAGCTGGTATGACCATAGTGATGATTGTCGGTTTTCGCGTAGTTAGCCGGACACCGATGGACGTCTTTCCGGAATTTGCACCACCCTATGTAGAAGTCCAAACTGAAGTACCCGGCCTGTCAACGGCTGAAGTTGAAGCACTTGTAACAGTACCAATCGAAAACGCCTTAAACGGCACACCCTGGGTCCAGACAAACCGGTCAAAATCGGTAATGGGTCTTTCGTCGGTAGTATTATTTTTTAAAAAGGATGTAGATTTGCAGGCAGCACGACAAATGGTACAAGAACGCCTTTCACATGTGGCCGGTTCACTGCCTGATGTAGCCAAGCCCCCTGTGATGCTTCAGCCTCTTTCTTCTACGAGCAGGGCGCTTAAAATCGGCATCTCTTCAAAAACACTTACCCAGATGGAAATGAGTACTCTGGCCAAATGGATTATCCGACCGCGGCTTATGTCGATACCAGGTGTGGCTAATGTTGCTATTTGGGGCGAGCGAGACCGGCAACTTCAAGTATTGGTAGATCCGGACAGGTTGCGTGCGCATAATATTACTCTCGGACAGGTTGAGCAGGCTGCAAGTGACGCCGTGGAATTGACAGGTGGCGGTTACCTGGATACACCAAACCAGCGATTAGCTGTCTCGCACATCTCACATATTAAAACAGCCGAAGATTTGGCTCAAGTGGTTGTTGCTTTTCGCAACGGCTCTGCCTTGAGACTGGGTGATGTGGCTGATGTGGTTGAGAATTTTGGCCCCCCTATCGGAGATGCCATAATTAATGATGGGCCGGGGATTCTTCTCATAGTGGAAAAACAACCCCTGGCCAATACGCTGGTGGTGACACGTGAAGTTGAAGGTGCGCTCGATGCACTCCGGCCGGGCCTAACGGAGCTTGAAATTGATTCAACCATTTTCCGTCCAGCCGGTTTTATTGAAATGTCCATAAAGAATCTTAATCGTGCAATGCTATACGGTGGTGTTTTGGTAGTGATTGTATTGGTATTTTTTCTGTATGACTGGCGCACCGCCGTTATCAGTGCGCTGGCGATTCCCTGTTCTCTAATCATTGCCGCCTTGATACTGCACTACCGGGGCGGCACCATCAATACGATGGTGTTGGCCGGCCTGGTTATGGCCATCGGTGTGGTCGTCGACGACGCAATCATTGGTGTAGAGAATGTGATGCGACGCCTTCGGTTAAATCGCGCCGCAGGCAATCCTAAATCGTCGTTCGAGGTGGTGCTAAAAGCCCCTGTAGAGGTGCGAAGCGCCGTGCTGTACGGCACTTTGATTGTAGTGCTTGTTTTGGTTCCGGTATTCTTTCTGCCTGGTCTGAGCGGTGCGTTCTTTCGACCGCTGGCGCTATCATACATCTTAGCTATGTTAGCCTCGCTGTTTGTAGCGCTTACCCTTACTCCGGCGCTTTGTCTGATCATGCTTCCCCGTGCATCCCTGCATCCTAAAGATTCTCCGCTGGTGAACCGGCTTAAACGAGGATATCAGTCAATACTGCCAGGTTTAATAAAGCATCCGAATTGGGCAATAATAATTTTATTGTTGGCGCTTGGGACCGCCGGCGCAATCATTCCGATGTTAGGAGAAGAGTTTCTGCCAAATTTCAGGGAATACGATTTTTTAATGCACTTTGTCGAGAAACCCGGCACTTCAGTCGAGGCGATGGATCGTATCACGATTCGTGCCAGTAAAGAACTGCGGTCTATTGACGGAGTGAGAAATTTTGGCGCTCATATCGGCCGGGCCGAGGTTTCCGACGAGGTAGTTGGATCGAATTTCACCGAGTTGTGGATCAGCATAGACCCGCAGGTGGATTATGATGCCACAGTCACCAAAATTACAAAAGCGGTGGAAGGTTATCCGGGTCTCTATCGGGACGTACTGACTTATCTGAGGGAACGCGTCAAGGAGGTGCTCACAGGGACCGCTTCTACGGTTGTGCTGCGTATATTCGGGCCGGACCTTGTAGTACTTCAGGAAAAGGCAAATGAAATAGCTAGGGCCATTGAAGAAATTGACGGCATTATCGATTTGCATATCCAGCTTTTGACGATGGTACCACAGGTGGAGATCAAATTTCGTCCGGAAGCAGCAGCCCAGTTCGGCCTGGCGCCAGGTGATGTCCGCCAGGCAGCTAATACCATGCTCAAAGGAACCAAAGTCGGCGAGATATATCAGGAGCAGATGATTTTTGATTGTGTCGTATGGGGTACTCCAAAGGTGCGTAAGGATGTCACGGCTTTGAAAGAATTGGTTATTGACACTCCGACAGGCGGACATGTCCCGTTAGGACAGGTAGCTGATGTCTATATTGCCCCTACACCGAACCAGATAACACGTGAAGCAAACTCCAGGCATATTGATGTCTCATGCAATGTAACCGGACGAGACCTCGGTAGTGTAGCGCGTGAAATCGCTGCTAAAGTAGAAGCTATAGAATTTGAAACAGGTTATCATCCTGAAATACTTGGAGAATACGCCGAACGGCAGCAGTCGAAAAATCGTCTTTTTGCTGTAGCGGTCCTATCTGTTATCGGGATTTTCTTTATAGTATACACCGACTTTTCTTCTTTTAGGTTAGCTTTACTTTTAATGCTGTGTTTGCCTATTGCCCTGACCGGCAGCATATTTGCGGCCCTGCTCGGCGGTGGTGTATTGTCATTAGGCTCGATAGTGGGATTTGTTACTGTTTTGGGCATTGTTGGTCGAAACGGCGTAATGCTGATTAGCCACTATCGCAATCTGGAAACGGAAGAAAAAGTACCTTTTAGTGAGGAATTGATAGTACGTGGCGCAATGGAACGACTTTCACCTATTCTGATGACGGCCCTGACTACTGCTCTGGCCCTTGTTCCGATTGCTATTGGAGGTCAAAAGCCAGGACAGGAGATCGAACATCCCATGGCTATTGTGATTATGGGTGGGTTAGTGACATCAACGTTGCTGAACCTGCTGATTATGCCGGCCCTGTATTGGAAATTTGCAAAAACTCAAACAAAATAATACTTAGTGGAGCTGTAATTCCAGATGATATGATGGGTTTTTTTGCCGCACCTTTGGATTCAACTAAACGTTTATCTATATTCGTATAAGCCCTGCAAAAACCTGAACTTATCATAAGCTGCGCTCAAATAGTATTGCTTCTAAAAATAGTGATAATTCGTTAGTTGGCTTGCTACATAGAAAATCAATTTACAGAAGCAACATATTTAGTCGAAACAGGTCGCGGGATTAGGCCGGCCTATTTGGCTTTAGGAGCGGTTGAGGGTGTCACCGTGGGTAATTTGCGTATCCTGATATTTCGAAAGGCGACCCGGGCGCCGTGGTCCTGAAGGAGGATGGGGCCGGCCTCGGTCTTGAAGAATTCGGCGGGCAGCTCGAACTTTGTCCCCTTGGTCTCGGCGTTTCTTTTGTTGATTAGTTTCGACCATTCGCTGCCGGGCGCGTGGTCGATGACAATGTCGACGGTCCTGGTGTCATTCAGCCAGAATTGGAGATGTCCCCGGCCCCGACTTAGCGGGGCAAGGAGGATACGTGTATTGTTCCACTCACCGATTTTTTTGGTAATACCCTTCGGAGCCCCCACAAGGCCGTACAAGGCGCCGGCACTGCGTTCGGGCTTGCCTTCGATAGTATAAGAATCGTAAAGCTGGTATTCCTGCGCGACCATCCAGGGAAGCCTTTTTGTTTTCCGGGCCATCGTACCCTTAAGAAAAATAGAGGCAGCTAAGTCGAGTCCAATTCAATGCAGAACGAAATGCTCAATTGCACTCGAGCTAATCATTAACCGGCTCTCCAAGTCTTCCATAGTCTAATACATCAGTACGATACCATTTAGGCTTAACGGCACGTATATTCTGAGTTGGATAAAATCCTATCAAATCATCTTTAATCAAGCTTGGGTAACCATATGCAATTATCATATCATCAACATCAAATTGTTGTATTAACAGTTTATCCTCCTGAGTATCGACACGCCATGCAAGTGCAAACAACCCTTCACCCCTTGGTGATAAAAAGTACCTTTCCCTTTGTATACCGTTATCTTCAATCCAGTCAAAATAATGATGCTCTATTGTAAAACGAGCAATTTGGGAACCATTTTCCGTGTCAATAGTAATAATCTTTATGATTCCCGGCCAGGCTACTAAAGTCTTTTCATACTTCTCGGGTGATTTGCGAACATCATTTGGATATATGTCACGGTCCGCTTTTTCGAAGAATTGGCGTTCCCATTTCGGGAGTGGTTGATATGGTAGTGACCCAGGCAAAGGACCAGGACATCCTGAAAGCAATAAAAGGAATGGGATAAGGATAGGTTTGTAGATTTTCATATTACTTCTCGATCTTGTCCAATCTCGACTGGAATTGGTGCGATTTATCGCAATCTACTTTACTGGAAAAGTCTTAAGCTTGGTGATTTTTCTGTCATAAGATTTAATTTACTTTTGCTCCGTTAAAATACGTGAAGGCATGCGTTGTGCTTATATTGCCGAACACCTGTGCCGGGGGCGAGACCGCCCAGACAAAGGCACGCAACTGTACAACATCCCCGGGTTCCAGATACACGGTGACATTTACGGTCGCCGACTCGGCATAGGCCCGGGCAAACTGGTAGTCACCTCGGTAGGTTCTCGGGCCGCACTGTAACTCGGCATAGATCTGGTCGTTGCCCGTAAGATTTCGAAAGTGGACGGAGCCGCTGAAGCTATATATGCCGCGAGTGGGGGCTGTAAAACTGCTTGTGCTTGGGTCAAAGCCGCCACCTTCCGAATACCAGACGGTGGAACCTTTTCCGAAATCAATAACCTGAGGGGTGCCGTTCTCAGGCCAGTCATAGGACGTGTCCCTCTTGACAGAAAAATATATCGGCTGTGGCGTTGCTCCGCCGGAAGTTATTAGAAACAGGTCGTCGTCATCCTGGTAATACAGTTTGCCTTCTTTGACGTAGAGCATTCCATAAGTACCGTTTGCGGGCGGGAAATCCGGGTTTGACTTCAGATTTAGAACTCCATCCACCAGCAGCGCCTGATTGGGGTCGGCGCCCATCATCCGCACCAGAGAAAGCGTTTTAATCTCGTCATCCGCTGCCAGCTTGATGTTGCGTCCGGCACCCAGATTAAAATCCCTTCCGGCAGAACGATTCATATCGCCGCCTGTACTGACCGTGGAAACAGCGCCGACGATAGTTTGATCGGCAGCCCCGACGGTTGTACTGCGGTTTAAAGTGACCGTTGTTGTCGAATTGACCCCAACGGTTTTCGATTCATTCCGGTCTACAGTAATTGTTCTGTCATGCCCGATATCTTCGGTTGAATCAAAGCCAACCAACCGTGTCTGCGAGTTACCGATATTGACAAAATAATCATCAAAAATATCGATGGTTGCATCATTGTCATACTTGATAAGGGTGCTTTCGCCTTCGAAGTTTATCTCGGGACCCGCCCCATTGTTTGCAATCGTCAATACCGGTTCGTTTGTATCACTTCGAAGCTCGGCGGGTGTCTGGAGCCGATAT